>NZ_JBHYIK010000063.1:21710-26328 GCF_042739735.1 Amycolatopsis sp. NPDC059027
CGCCCGGCGATAGCAAAGGTCCCTTGCTCCTCTTCGTGGGTCAGGGCAGCAGAGTGGCCTTGAGCGCCTCGAGCAGATTCGGCGCGAGGTCGGGGCTTTCGATGATCTCGTCGACGACGTCCTCAGTGGCCCCGGTGGCACCCGGCGTCCCGGGCTCGGCCGCTTCCCCAGACGGCGCCACTCCGCGCAGCCGCATGACGCAAGCCGCTTCACCGCCGCGGAGGACGGCGGCCACGAGCCGGGCCTCCGTACGGCGCGGATGGTCGGCCGCGGCGCGGCGCAAGCGTTCGGCGTCGCCCTCGGAGACGTCCGGCAATTCGGCTTCGACGTCCGGCGGGAGCACGATGATCTCCTGCGCGATCGCGCAGCCCGTCACGACATCCGGCCACGCGATCCGGCTCAGTGCCTCGGCGAGGTCGCCCTCGGGCAAGGCTTCCTGCGCGACCGGGGTGAGCGGGTTCGCCGGGTCCAGTTGCCCGGCCAGTTCCGGTTGTTCGTCCAGCAACGCGCCCGTCGGCACCAGCGCGAACAGTTGCGGCGGCTGGTCCCAGCCCCCTGCGGCGACGAATTCCTCTACTTCGCGGGCCAGACCGGCGATGGCGGTGATCGTCGGCTGCTGCTCACTGGGTGCCATGGCTCAATCGTCCCAGGAGGGTGGTCGCCGCGCCGTGCCACGTCCGGTTTGGGCGGGTCCCGGGAACTCAGCGTGGCATCCGTAGAGTTAGAGCATCAGGGGCGCGTGCGCCCTCTGCGAACGTGTTCACGAAGACAGGAGCTATGCCGTGGCGTCCCGGCCCCCCGTGAGCCTGCCGAAGCTGTCCCGGCGCAGCAGGATCCTCCTCGTCATCGCCGCCGTGATCGTGCTGGCGTTGCTCCTGGGGGCGAGACTGCTCGACACCTATGTCGACTGGCTGTGGTTCGGCGAGGTCGGCGCGCGCTCGGTGTTCACCACCCAGCTGGTCACCAGGATCGTGCTGTTCTTCGCCGTGGGGATCTTCGTCGGTGGCGCGCTGGCGGCCAGCCTGACGATCGCCTACCGCACGCGCCCTGTCTTCGTGCCGGTGTCCGGCACCGACGACCCGCTGGCCCGCTACCGGTCCGCGATCGTCGCCCGTATCCGGCTCTTCGGCATCGGCATCCCGGTGCTGACCGGTCTCATCGCCGGCGCGTCCGCGCAGGGCGACTGGCAGGTCGTCCAGCTGTTCGTCAATGGAACGTCGTTCGGCCAGAAGGATCCCGAGTTCGGCAACGACGTCGGGTTCTACGCCTTCGACCTCCCGTTCGTGAACTGGCTGCTCGGCTGGCTCTTCATCACGGTCGTCATCTCGTTCTTCGGCGCGCTCATCGCCCATTACGTCTTCGGCGGGATCCGCCTCGCCGGCAAGGGCGGCCAGCTCGCCGGGCCCACCCGCGCGCAGCTCGCCATCACCGTCGGCATCTTCGTGCTGCTCAAGGCCGTCGAGTACTTCTTCGATCGGTACAACCTGCTGCTGTCCGACCGATCCAACGGCCTGTTCACGGGCGCCACCTACACCGACCTCAACGCGGTGCTCCCGGCGAAACTGATCCTGCTCTGTATTTCGGTGATCTGCGCGATCGCCTTCTTCGCCGGTGCGTTCCTGCGCAACCTCCAGCTGCCGGCGATCGCGCTGGTGTTGCTCATCCTGTCGAGCATCCTGGTCGGCGTCGCCTGGCCCGCGGTCCTCGACCAGTTCTCGGTCAAGCCCAACGCCAACGAGAAGGAAGCCACGTCCATCCAGCGCAACATGGACGCGACGAAACAGGCGTTCGGCATGACCAAGGTCCAGTACCAGGACTACAGCGGCAAGTCCGAGGCCACCGCCGCCGATGTCAAACAGGACACCGGCACGATGTCCAACATCCGGCTGCTCGACCCGAACATCCTGAGCGACACCTTCACCCAGCGCGTCGGCCGGGAGAACTTCTACGGCTTCCCGGCGAAGCTCGACATCGACCGGTACACCATCGGCGGCCGCACCCAGGACTACATCGTCGCGGCCAAGGAGATCAAGACCGAGGGCCTCACCGGCAACCAGACCACCTGGATCAACAAGCACCTCGTCTACACCCACGGCAACGGTTTCGTCGCCGCGCCCGCCAACACGATCGACCGCGCGGTGAAGGACGCCAACTCCGACGGCGGCTACCCGATCGCCACCACCAGCGACACCCAGAACCCGACCGGCGCCGGTTCCGCCGGGCCGAACTCGCCGGGTATCCGTGTCGACGAGCCCCGCATCTACTACGGCGAGCTCACCACCGACCCGTCGTACGCGATCGTCGGTGGACCGGCGGGCAAGGCACCAGGCGAGTACGACACCGCCAACGATCGCAGCTACCTGTACAAGGGCAGCGGCGGCGTGCCCCTCGACAACTGGTTCAACCGGCTCGCCTTCGCGGCCGAATACGGCGAACGGAACATCCTGTTCTCCGACGCCATCGGCGACGGCTCCAAGATCATGTACAACCGGGACCCGCGGCAGCGGGTCAACAAGGTCGCGCCGTGGCTCACCCTCGACGGCGATCCGTATCCGGCGGTCGTGAACGGCAAGATCCAGTGGATCATCGACGGATACACCACCCTCAACAACTTCCCGTACTCCCAGCAGGTCCAGCTCGGCGCCGCGACCAACGACTCGCTCAACGGCACCACGCGCCAGGCGAACAGCTCGATCAACTACATCCGCAACTCGGTCAAGGCCACTGTGGACGCTTTCAACGGCACGGTGTCGCTGTACTCGCTTGACGACAACGAGCCCGTGCTGAAGGCCTGGGAGAAGGTGTTCCCCGGGTTGGTCAAACCCAGCAAGGACATCTCCCCGGAACTGCGCTCGCACTTCCGGTACCCCGAAGACCTCTTCAAAGTGCAACGTGACCTGCTGACCAAGTACCACGTAGGCAGCCCGCAGGAGTTCTACGCCCAGCAGGCCTTCTGGAGCATCCCGCAGGACCCGACACAGGAGGGCGGCGCGACACCCGGTGCGGCCGGGGCAGCCAACCAGCCCGGCTACTACGTGCTCGCCGACGCGCCGGGCGAGAACCAGACGACCTTCCAGCTCACGAGCCCGCTCACGGGTCTGCAACGAAACTACCTCTCGGCCTGGATGTCGGTGTCGTCCGACCCAGCCGACTACGGCACGATGAGAGTGCTCAAACTACCCACCGCCGCCAGCGGGGCCACCCAAGTCGACGGTCCCGTCCAAGTGCAGAACAGATTCCAGGGCGACCCCCGCGTCGCGCAGGACCGGTTCCTGTTCAACAACCCCAGCGTGACCCCGATCTTCGGCAACCTGATCACGCTGCCGGTCGGCAACGGGTTCCTGTACGTCGAACCGGTCTACATCAGACAGCGCAACCAGCTGTCCAACTATCCGCAGATGGCGCGCGTCCTCGTGGCGTACGGATCGAAGATCGGTTTCGCGGCCACCCTCAACGAGGCACTGGACCAGGTCTTCGGCCCCGGCGCGGGCTCGGTGGTCACCGCACCGCCCCAGGGCGGCCAGCCGACCACCAGCCCGACACCACCGACCAGCAGCACGCCCAGCCAGCCGCCACCCACCACCGGCGGCAGCAACCCGGCGCTCGACAAGGCCGTCGCCGACATCCAGGCGGCTCTTGGCAAGCTGAAGGCCGCGCAGCAGTCCGGCAACTTCACCGACCAGGGCGCCGCCCTGGCCGCGCTGGATGCCGCGGCCAAGGCCTACGAGGCGGCCAAGGGCGGCACACCCCCGTCGTCGCCTCCGCCCAGCAGCGGCGCGCCGCCCTCGGGAGGGTGACGTCGCTTACGTAATCGACACCTGCTTTGCGCCCGCCCGAAACCCGGGCGTAAGGTAGGTGTCACGACGCGGGGTGGAGCAGCTCGGTAGCTCGCTGGGCTCATAACCCAGAGGTCGCAGGTTCAAATCCTGTCCCCGCTACAGAGGTCGGAGGCCCGTGCTTGCGGAACGCGCAAGCATGGGCCTCTTTCGTGTTTTCTTCGGGGGTCGAACCCCCGGGCCCCGCCAAGAGGGGCTCCGCCCCCTTGGATCCCCCGCCGCGGTGGTTACGTCTGGCGTGTTGGTTGCGTTGAGTGTGGTCGCTGAGCTTCGGGGCAGGGTGAGCGTGGGCGGCGGGTTGTCGTTGTGTGGTGCGGGTTGTGGTAGTTGGGGTGTTTTTGCGGGGTGGCGACTGGTGGGTCGGCGAGCGATAGCAAAGGTCCCTTGCTCCTCGGGCGCGTGAGCAAAGGTCCCTTGATACTGGTCGGCGATAGCGAAGGTCCCTTGATGGCGCGGGAGAGGATGGGCGTGTCGCGAGATGGGGCTGCGGAGCGTGGGTTGCGGAGGGTGATGGCGGGGGCGGCCATCGGGGGAGGGAGTCTGCTGGGCGGGTGAGTTGTGGCAGGCCAGCGGGGGTGCAGGGCGCTAGGGAGGGGTGCCTGAAAACCGGTTGAGGGCGTCCGGTAGTCTTTCCTTACAACGACGCGGGGTGGAGCAGCTCGGTAGCTCGCTGGGCTCATAACCCAGAGGTCGCAGGTTCAAATCCTGTCCCCGCTACAGAGGAAGAGACCCGGGGGGGGGGGGTGGGGGGGCCGGGGGGGGTGTTTGGGGGGGTGTGTGTG
>NZ_JBHYIK010000063.1:26338-56507 GCF_042739735.1 Amycolatopsis sp. NPDC059027
TCGCAGTGCTCTCTCTGTCTCCAAAAAACACGCAGAGCAAAATAATAAACCACCGGCGCACTTAAGGCTCGACCCCGCGCGTATCGCGGACCCCCCCCCCCGGGTCTTGTTTTTGTGGTGTTTCTGAGGTCTGGCAGCAGGGTTCTTGCGATACGCGTGAAGGCCGGTCCCTCCACTGGAGGTTGCCTTTGTGCGCTACCGGCGAAAAGCAGAAGCGAAAATAGGACAACGTTTCCAACCGGTGCCGTGAATGCTGTGCTGGATGGCCGAGAAGGTTGGGCTGGTTGGCGGGGTCGGTTGCGCAGCGTGGCCGGGTCCACTGTGGACTAGGGCCTGATTGGGCCGAACGAGCGGATCTCACTAGCCACAATGGACAGATGTGCTGACCACTGTGGACACAGCGGCCGAGAAGTGGGAACGTAGAGGACGTGTCCGAATTAAATGCAACCGCCGCCGCTCTGCTTGGTCTGCTCCACGACGGTCCCGCCACCGGCGGGCAGCTCGTCGCAGGGGCGGGTGAGCGCTTCGGCGCCTTCTTCAGTGTCACTCGCAGCCAGGTCTACCGCGAGCTCCCGGCGCTGTCCAAGGAAGGCCTCGTTCGGCTCGGCAAGCAGGGCCCGCGTTCCAGCCAGCAGTACGTCATCACCGCAGCCGGCAAGAAGGCCTTCAAGAACTGGCTGGCCTCCGAAGCCGGTCCCGACCACCTGCGCAGCCCGCTCATCCTGCGGCTCGTGCACGCCGGGTCGTTGACCGCGAAGCAGCGCGCCTCGCTCCTCGAGACCGCACGCTCCAGCTACGGCCAGCAGCTCGACGACGCGAAAGCCGCCACGAAGGCGGCCGACGGGCCCTACGAGAAGGCCGTCGGCGAGTTCGCTCAGGCGCAGGCCAAAGCCGCGCTGAAGCTGCTCGACGCCATCCCGTCCGCCTGATTCACCCCACCCACGGCCGGTTCCTCGCAACCGGTCGTGGGTTTTGCCGTAACCTTGGCAGGCGTGAGTGATGAGTTCGACGCGGCACTGAGGGACCTGACCGGCAAACTGGCGCAGATCGAGTCGGTGATGGACCTGGACGCGCTGCGCGCTCAGGTAGCGGATCTGGAACAGCAGGCCTCCAGCCCCAACCTCTGGGACGACCCCGAGGCAGCCCAGAAGGTCACCAGCCAGCTGTCCCACCGGCAGGCCGAGCTACGGCGTGTCTCCGAGCTGCGCCAGCGGCTCGACGATCTCGGCGTGCTCTACGAGCTGGCCGAGGCCGAGGGTGACTCCGGCAGCCAGAGCGAAGCCCAGGAGGAGCTCACCGAGCTCGGCAAGGACATCGACGCCCTCGAGGTCCGCACGCTGCTCTCCGGTGAGTACGACGCGCGCAACGCCGTCGTCACCATCCGCTCCGAGGCGGGTGGCGTCGACGCGGCCGACTGGGCCGAGATGCTGCTGCGCATGTACCTGCGCTGGGCCGAACGCCACGGGTATCCGACCGACGTCTACGACATCTCCTACGCCGAAGAGGCGGGCATCAAGTCGGCGACGTTCAAGGTGAGCGCGCCGTACGTGTACGGGACGTTGTCGGTCGAACAGGGCACGCACCGCCTGGTGCGCATCTCGCCTTTCGACAACCAGAGCCGGCGCCAGACCTCCTTCGCACACGTCGAGGTGCTCCCCGAGGTCGAAGAGGTCGACCACGTCGACATCCCGGAGAAGGACATCCGGGTCGACGTCTACCGTTCGTCAGGGCCTGGTGGACAGAGCGTGAATACGACCGACTCCGCGGTCCGGATCACGCACATCCCGACCGGCATCGTCGTCTCGTGTCAGAACGAGAAGTCGCAGCTGCAGAACAAGGCCGCGGCGATGAAGGTGCTCCAGGCGCGGTTGCTGCAGCGCAAGAAGGAGGAGGAGCGCGCCGAGCTGAACGCGCTCAAGGACGGCGGCTCCAGCTGGGGCAACCAGATGCGCTCCTACGTGCTGCACCCGTACCAGATGGTCAAGGATCTGCGCACCGAGTACGAGGTCGGTAACCCGTCGGCGGTGCTGGACGGCGAGATCGACAGCTTCCTCGAGGCGGGCATCCGCTGGCGCAAGCAGCAGACCACGGCCGCCTGACCGCCGGTTTTCCCGAAGAGGAGCAAGGGACCTTTGCTATCGCCCGGCGGTAGTAAAGGTCCCTTGCTCACCCCCGGGGCACGGGCAACCTCGGCTTAACGAACCCAATGGGTAGTATGCCGAATCGTGATCCGGCTCGAAGAGGTTTCCAAGGTCTACAAGACCTCGACCAGGCCTGCCCTGGAGCGGGTGTCGGTCGACATCGACAAGGGTGAGTTCGTCTTCCTGATCGGGCCCTCGGGCTCGGGGAAGTCGACGTTCCTCCGGCTCCTGCTGCGTGAAGAGGTGCCGTCCAAGGGCCGCGTGATGGTGTCGAACTTCGACGTCGCGAAGCTGGCTCGCCGCCGGGTCCCGCGCCTGCGGCAGACGATCGGCTGTGTGTTCCAGGACTTCCGCCTGCTCGCGAACAAGACCGTCGCGGAGAACGTCGCGTTCGCACTCGAGGTCATCGGCAAGCCGCGGCAGACGATCCGCAAGGTCGTGCCCGAGGTGCTGGAGCTGGTCGGCCTCGACGGCAAGGCCGATCGGCTGCCCAACGAGCTGTCCGGTGGTGAGCAGCAGCGCGTGGCGATCGCGCGCGCGTTCGTGAACCGGCCGCTGGTGCTGCTGGCCGACGAGCCCACCGGGAACCTGGACCCGGACACCAGCCAGGACATCATGTTGCTGCTGGAGCGGATCAACCGCACCGGCACCACCGTGCTCATGGCCACCCACGATCATTCCATCGTGGACTCCATGCGCCGCCGGGTCGTCGAGCTGCAACTCGGCCGGGTGATCCGCGACGATGCCCGAGGGGTCTACGGCATCGGTCGCTGACCTCGTTCACCCGCCCAGCTCCGTCAACCCCCGAACCACAAGGGATATCCACCTGCGATGCGCGCCAGTTTCGTCTTCAGCGAGGTACTCACCGGCCTGCGCCGGAACGTCACGATGACCATCGCGATGATCCTCACCACCGCCGTTTCCCTCGCCATGCTCGGCGGTGGTCTGCTCGCCGTGCGGACGCTCGACAAGATGAAGGCCAACTTCATGGCCGACGTCGAGGTTTCCGTCTACCTCACCGATGACATCAGTGCCAACGACAAGAACTGCGCGCAGCAGCTGTGCCAGTCGTTGCGGCAGAAGCTGCAGAGCAGCGCGGGCGTCGAGTCCGTGGTGTTCGAGAACCGCGACCAGGCCTTCGACCGGTTCAAGAAGATCTTCGAGAGCCAGCCGGAACTCGTGGCGCTGACCGGCCCCGAGTCGCTGCCCGCGTCGCTGCACGTGAAGCTGAAGGACCCGGATCGCAGCGAAGTGATCGTCAAGGAGTACACCGGGCAGCCCGGCGTGCGGAAGGTCGACGACCAGAAGAAGTTCCTCGACCGGGTCTTCAACGCCTTCAACGGGGCGCGCAACCTCGCCTTCCTCGCCGCGCTGATCATGGCCATCGCTGCGCTGTTGCTGATCGCCAACACCATCCAGGTGTCCGCGTTCACCCGGCGCACCGAGGTCGGCATCATGCGGCTCGTCGGCGCGACGCGCTGGTACACGCAGCTACCGTTCCTGTTGGAGGCGGTGGTCGCCGGCGTGGTCGGTGCGGTGCTCGGCGTCATCTTCCTGGTGGCGGTGAAGGCAACGTTCCTCGATTCGGTCTTCACCGGCGAAGTCCTCCCGAAGATCACGATGCTCGAGGTGCTGTTCCCCGTCGCGCCGATCCTGCTTGCCGTGTCCGTGGTCATTTCCGCGATCACCGGGTACGTCACGCTGCGGCTGTACGTCCGTCACTAGCGGCGATAACCACCTGCTCCAGCCGGGAGAATCACGTAGAGTCGCCTTATGCCCAAGGAACGTGGCCACAAAGTAATCGTGTCGAACCGCAAGGCTCGCCACGATTACTCCATCCTGGACACCTACGAATGCGGTCTGGTGCTCCAGGGCACCGAGGTGAAGAGCCTGCGCGCGGGCAAGGCGTCGCTCGCGGACGCCTTCGCCACCGTCGACGACGGCGAGGTGTGGCTGCGCAACGTGCACATCCCCGAGTACACGCAGGGCACGTGGACCAACCACATGCCGCGGCGGACCCGGAAACTGCTGTTGCACCGCAGGGAGATCGAGCGGCTCATCGGCAAGACCAAGGAGAGCGGTCTCTCGCTGGTGCCGTTGTCGATGTACTTCAAGGACGGCAAGGTCAAGGTCGAGATCGCGCTCGCCAAGGGTAAGAAGGCCTACGACAAACGGCAGACACTGGCGAAACGCGACGCGCAGCGCGACATCAGCCGCGCCATGGGCAGGGCGCTCAAGGGCAGGTTCACCGAGTGAGCGCCGGTCCGGCGTCCGACGCCGACGTCGCACGCTGGACGGCGTCCCTCGGGCTCGACGGGCTCGTCGACCTGCACGTCCATTTCCTGCCGAAGCCGGTGATGGACAAGGTCTGGGCCTATTTCGACCGGGCCGAGGCGCATTACGGCATGCCGTGGCCGGTGCACTACCGGACCACGGAGGACGAGCGGATCGACACTCTGCGCGCGTTCGGTGTCCGCCGGTTCGCACCACTGGTCTATCCGCACAAACCCGGGATGGCGCAGTGGTTGACGTCCTGGGCGCTGGAGTTCGCCGAACGGGTGCCGGAGGCGGTGCCCACGGGCACGTTCTATCCCGAACCCGCTGCGGAGTCCTCAGTGGACGAAGCGCTGCGTGCGGGAGCCCGGTGTTTCAAGGCACATGTCCAGGTCGGTGCCTACGACCCGCGTGACGAACTGCTCGACGCGGTATGGGGATCGCTCGCCGACGCGGGTGTTCCCGTGGTCGTCCACTGTGGACACGGCCCGTTGCGGGGCGACTTCACCGGGTTGCGGATCTTCGGTGAGGTCCTGGCCCGGCATCCGAAGCTGACCGCGGTGCTCGCGCACGCGGGCTCCCCGGAGTACTTGACCGCGCTCGATCTCCTGGCGAAGTACCCGCGGGTGTACCTGGACACCACGATGGTGGGAGTCCCGTTCAGCGAGCGCGGCGCCCCGCTGCCCCCGGACTGGACGGCACGCCTGGCCGCCTTCGCCGACCGCATCGTGCTTGGCACGGACTTCCCGAACATCCCGTACTCCTACGCCACACAGCTGCAGGCGATCGCCGGCTGGGCAGCCGACGATCGCCTGGGAGAACCGTTCCTGCGGGCGGTACTGCACGACACGCCCGCACGCCTGCTCAGCGTTTGATCGCCGCGCCCTGCGCGTTCCTGGTGAGCGCGGTGGCCTTGCCCAGGAACTGGGTGCCCAGCCGCGTCACCGGGATGTGCTTGCCCGCCAGCAGGAATCCCACGGCCGCCAGCGCCACCCACGGCACCGGACCGTGCGCGATCCCGTCGCTCAGCGGTGCGAAGCCGTGCGCTGCCAGGCCGAGCAGGCCGCCGGAGACGAGCAGCCCGGCCACGATCAGCTGGGGCAGGCGGGCGGTGCTGACCGTGCGGTCGCGGATCGACTCGAACTGGCCGAACGCCCGCAGCAGCAGGCCGAGCACGGCGGCGCAGCCCGCGACCCACACCGGGGTGATCGCCAGCCACTCGATCGAGCCGGGCGTGGGCGTCGAGTAGCCGAGGGCGTAGACCGTGATGCCGGAGACGACGATCAGTGCCGGCATGTGCCACAGGTACACACTCATGAACCGCGGGCCGATCCAGCCCAGCGCGGCGGCAGGGGCCGGGCGTGCGGCGAAGCGCGTCAACTGTGACTTGAACGCGAGCAGCAGGCCGATCTGGCCGATCGCGAGGAACGCCAGCAGGACGGTCGGCGGGCTCATGTTCGACACCGGTGCGCCCGGCATGCCGATCATGCTGGCGGGGTAGGGGCCGAAGGCGACCATGAGCGCGGTGATCCCGAAACCGGCGGCGGACAGTGCAAGCGCGCCGCGCCTGCCGAGTGACCCGAGCCTGCCGTCGACGTAGTGGAAACCGAGCTGGTGCACGGCGACCCAGATGAACACGGCGTTGGCGTAGCCGATCAGGCCGAGGTCGTTGAAGCGCGCGATGTCGACGAGCACGCCGGCGGCGACCATCACCAGCGGGACGCGCAGGCCCCAGCGGCGATGCGCGGCGACCATGAGCGGAGTGAGCAGGACGATCAGGACGTAGACCGCGAGGAACCACAGGAGCTGCGCCGCGATCGCACTGGCGATCTGCAATGGTTGATCCGGGACGCCGAGACCGCGCAGGACGTCGGGCACCACCAGCCACACCGCCAGCAGCGGCAGAACCGGCAGCATGAGCCGCCGGACCCGCGCGGCGAGCCAGGAGCGCGGGGATTCCGCGCGGCTCAGCGAGATCAGGTTCGCGGCACCGCCCGCGAAAAAGACCAGAGGCATCACTTGCGACAGCCAGGTCAGGGCCCACCAGCCGGGCGTGGCCAGTGCGTTGCCGGTCTCGAGACGCCCATTCGAGTAGGACAGCACGGGCATGATCCAGTGCTGGGCGACGACGGCGAGGATCGCTCCCGCCCGGATCACGTCCAGGAAGATGTCGCGGCTCCCGCGCGCGGACCGCGGGGTGACCTGCTGGCTTGTCTGCATGCGTCCAGCTTGGTCGCCCTGACCTGGGAAAACAGCGGTGCTGACTGCCGTATCCGCCCGGGGGTTTCTGCCCGTCCGGAGGTGGGGTTCTCCCTACCTCTTCGCGGAGATCAGGATTCGCGGATGCTGTCGGGCTCGGACCGGGACTCGGCCGACACGCGGTACTCCCAGCCCTCTTCGGTGAGACCCAGCTCGTAGAGCGTCTCGATCTTGGGGCCGCCGTGGAGATGGATGTGCCGGACGACGGTGCCCGGTACCAGTTCGTCGTCGCCGAGTTCGTGGACGCGGCCGTCCAGCGGTCCGCCGAAGAAGCGGACGCTCTGGGTGGGGCGGCCTGTCATCGCGACTCCTCACTCGGCCGGGCGACGTCTCGCCCATGGTAAGTGAGCGGAACCGCGGGTTCTGCCGTCGGAACGGGTGACCGCTCGATCCAGCCTACCGGGAGAGGAGGAGCGGGGGACCTTTGCTCACGCTGGTTATTTCGGCTAAGCAACGATAGTAAAGGTCCCTTGCTTCCGCCAGGCGATAGCAAAGCTCCCTTGCTCCTCTCCGGCGATAGCAAAGGTCCCTTGCTCCCTCGGGGATCAGCGGCCCAGGTAGGTGAGCACCGCGCGGACCCGGCGATGTTCCTCCGCGCTGGCTTCCAGGCCGAGCTTCGAGAAGATGTTGCCGATGTGCTTCTCGACGGCGCCGTGGGAGACGACCAGCGAGTTCGCGATCGCGGTGTTCGAGAGCCCCTGTGCCATCAGGCCCAGCACCTCCGACTCGCGCGCGGTCAGCGCGTCGAGCGGGTTCTTGCGGCCGCGGGCCATCAGCTGCGCGATGACGTCGGGGTCGATCGCGGTGCCGCCACCGGCGACGCGGCGGACCGCGTCCAAGAACTCGGCGACGTCCGCGACGCGCTCTTTCAGCAGATAGCCGACACCGCCGGCGCCGCCGGAGAGCAATTCGACCGCATAGCTTTCCTCGACGTACTGCGAAAGCACCAGCACAGGCAATCCGGGGAGGGCACTGCGCGCGGCCAATGCGGCACGCAAGCCCTCGTCGGTGAAGGTCGGCGGCATCCGGACGTCCACGATCGCCAGATCGGGCCGGTGTTCGGTGACGGCGCCGAGCAGGTCGTCGCCGTTGTCGACCGCGGCGACCGTTTCGATCCCCTCGTCGGCGAGCAGGCGCGTCACCCCCGCCCGCAGCAGCACGGCGTCCTCGGCGATCACTACCCGCATGGGGCCCCCAGATTCGTGAGTGAACTAGCGTCCCCGCTATTCACTCACGAATCGGTTACCACTCACACGGCAGGTCCGCCCGGATGACCGTCGGGCCACCCTCCGGGCTCACCACTGTGATGACGCCGTCGATCGTGGCGGCCCGGTCGGCCAGCCCGGCGAGCCCGCCACCCGGCCGCATTTCGGCGCCGCCGTGGCCGTTGTCGGTGATTTCCACGATGACGTGGGTGTCCGATCGCCACACCTTCACAGCCGCCTCGGACGCGCCTGAGTGCTTCGCGATGTTCGTCAGCGTCTCGCCGACGATGAAGTACGCGGTCGTTTCCACAGCCGCCGGTGGCCGCGGCTCGACGTCGACCTTGACGTCCACCGGGATCGGTGACTTCGCCGCCTGTGCGGACAGCGCCGCGTCCAGGCCGCGGTCCCCGAGCACCGCCGGATAGATGCCGCGAGCCAGGTCACGTAGCTCCGACACCGCGAGTTTCGCGTCCGAATGCGCCTCGTCGATCAGTTCGCGTACCGCGGCCGGGTCGTTCTCGAACTTCGACTTCGCCCGTCCGAGGCTCATCGCCACGGCGACGAGCCGCTGCTGCGCGCCGTCGTGCAGGTCGCGTTCGATCCGACGGCGTTCGGCCTCGGCCGCGTCCACGCCTCGGGCCCGCGACGCCTGAAGGCGCTGCGCGCGCTGCTCCAGCCGCTTCGTCCGGTTCGGCCCGAGCAGGGCGAGCGCCACGTTCCCGTGCAGCCAGCCGACCCATGGGAGCACCCAGATCGCCATCGGCAGCAACACGATCGACGCGATCGCGAGCGGGAACTCCGCACACGCGAGCGGAAACGCCGCGATCAGATAGGCCAGATCGCGCCAGGTCGTCGCGTCGGTCAGCCGCACCAGCCAGCTCCGCACGAATGGCAGGCCCTCGGTCGACAGCCGTTCGACCGGGGGCAGTGGCACCCGCAGCATCTTGTGCGCCCAGCGTCGCTCGACGTCTCCGGACCAGCGGACGAAACTCGTCGTGGCCAGCAGGATCGGGAACCCGATCCACACCACCACGGTGCTGATACCCACCGCGAACCCCACGACGGCGAGCACGAACTGGATCAGCCGCAGGGGAAAGCTCGCGATCATGTAGAGGATCGCGCGGACCGAGCCCGGCCGCGGGACCTCCACCGGTACCTGTTCCTCGGTCGTCATCCCGCCACCGTGTTCATCTCTTCGACCTCGTTCCACGCCTTCTCCATCCGGTGCCGCTGTGCCATCGTCGGCCCGAGCAGCGCCGTCGCGAACTTCGCGTGCAGCCCGCCCAGCGCCTTGGTCAACGCCACCGACAACGCGACGAACAGGACCCCCAGCGCCGCCCACGGCAGCGCGGCCACGGTCGAGTCGACCGTGATCCACCGCAGATCGTAGGACGGGAAGAAGTACGCGCCGTCGGGCAGGAACCGGTAGAAGATCGGCAGCGCGACCAGCCCCAGGCTCGTCGCCCAGAACACCGTCACCAGGACGAACTCGAACAGGCCCAGCGGGAACAGCAGGAAGAGGTAGGCCAGGTCCCGCCACGTCGACGGATCCTTGAGCCGCGCCTTCCACCGCGCCGACTGCGAGCCGGCCGGAAGCGGCAGATACGGCAGGTCGATGTAGGTGTCCAGCAGGGCGTACACCCGTGCGCGCTCCATGCGCGCCGCACCTCGCGCCGACAACACCACCAATGCCAGGATCGGCACGCCGACCCACACCACAGCTGTGCTGAGCCCTGCCGGGACCAGCCCGACCAACAGGGCGAACGCAACGGCTCCGAGCGGCAGGCTCAACAGCAGGAACGCCAGCGAACCGCCGAGCGCCGGGGCGTGGCGGCCGGCCTCGCCGGTAGCCGATGCGGTGACCATGGTGACTCCTCTCCTGGACGAGAACCCCAGCATCCCGTCCCCGCGCCCACCGCGACATGGTGTGAGCGGGCATCTCCCAGGTAGGGCCAACCCCACCACCCGCCGGAAACAAACCGCTAGTCAGACGCGTTATGCTGTACAGGTTATGTCCCACACCAAGGGGGTGAACGGTTTCGACTCTGGACGTCGAGTCAGGAGAAGCGTGCCGGTGCAGGCGAGAGACCACCGTAAGCGTCATCGCAAACCAATAAGCGCCAAGGCCAATAGCCAGCGCGACTACGCCCTCGCCGCCTGAGCGAGCGCGTAGTCTGTCGGACCGGGTTTTCCTCCGCCCCGGTTTCCGGCATCAGCTAGGAGGATTACCGTCAGTCCCGGCCACGGGGCCTGATCGGGAAATCAACAGTGGCTGGGCCCGTCACTTCGGCTTGTTCACGTGACCGGAGGGGCCAAGTAGAGACACAGTGGACTGCGCACGGAGAAGCCCTGAGGAGGCGCTAGAGGACCCGGGTTCAATTCCCGGCACCTCCACAAGTCTGGGGGCGAGTGCTCGCGGAGAGCGCTCGCCCCCTTCCTTGTGTCGGGTGTTTTGTGGCGCCCACCCCCCCACACCCCGGCCGGGGGCACGCCCCCGGACCCCCATCCGGTGTGGTTGCGTCAGGTGGTTCGTGCCGGTTGGTGGCCATCCGGCAGTCCCCTTCGTGGGCGGTTGGGGCGTGTTTTTGCTGGTCGCGGGGCAAGTGTTAGCAAAGGTCCCTTGCTCCTCTTTGGGGGCGTCAGCCGAGGTCGGTTACGTGGACTACTTTGTTCCGGCCGGTGGACTTGGCGTGGTAGAGGGCGTTGTCGGCCGAGTCGAGCAGAAGCGGCAGAGTCGTCCCGGAGCGCGGGTAGGACGCGCTCCCGATGGACGCGGACAAGCCCGAAACCGTCGCGTGCTCGGTGGGGACCGAAAGCCGGCTGATGGCCTGGCGGATCCGCTCGGCCACCGGTGCGATGTCCGGCTCCGCGACGTCGGGCAGCAGCACCACGAACTCCTCACCGCCGAACCGGCCGACGGCGTCGTCGCGATCACGGACCGCAGTGGTGATGGCGCCCGCGACGGCCTTCAACACAGCGTCGCCCGCGAGGTGGCCGTAGGTGTCGTTCACCCGCTTGAAGTGATCGAGGTCGATCATGAGCAGCCCGAACCTCCTGCGCCGCTGCGCCGCCGTCGCCAGAGCGCGTTCGGCTAGGACACGCCAGCCCGAGATGTTGAGCAAACCGGTCTTCTCGTCACGGTTGGCGGCGGCTTCGAGCTGCTTGACCAGCACTGTGCGCTGCAGGATCAGCAACGGTGGCAGTACCAGCACGACCAGCCACGGCATCGTCGCCAGGGTGAGTGCGTTGAGCGCGCCGAGGCAGAGCGTCGCCAGTTCGAGCCGGTTGTCGCCCCAGGTCCCGAACAGCTCCTGGGCTGTTCGGCCCACGACGTTCTGGGCAGGCAGCACGAGTAGAGCGTTGACCACGAAATAGGCGACGCCGGTCGCGGCGACGACGAGCGCGCCGGTCCACCCGCGGCTCACCGCGGCGGCCATCCCGCCGACATCGCACAGGGCGAGGACGCCGTGGGCGGCGAAACCGGAAAGGGCGATGATGGTGGCGTTGCTGGCCGACCGGAACGGCGCGGCCTGGCGCAGGCGGTTCCAGCTGCGAGTCGAGAGATGCAGGTACAAGCCGCCCGTGAGCAGCGCCGTCAGCGCCGGCGGCAGCAAGAGCACACCGGCGAAAACCCATACCGACGACATGCTGATGTAGGGCGGGCCGGTAAGCCGCCGGTAGTCGCGCTCGATCTGGCGGCCGAATTCGCTCTGCACGACTCCGGCCGCGAGAAGGACACAGAAGGTCAGTACCGCGTTTCCGTCGGGCCGTGTCCGGATCAGGAGAACGACCGTGGCTGCCGCCGTGGCAGCTTCGGTGAACAGACAGAACACGATGACATGTGGCCGCTGCGACCAGAGACGCCATCGGGCCAACCAGAGGAGTGGGCTACGGGTGTACCGGCTCGGCTCCGCGGCCATGCGCATCACACGGGCCCACGCCTGACGGCTATTGCCGGGATGGTTCCGGCGGGTCTTCGTGACCACCACCGTGGCGAAACGAAACCGGGTGCACGAACTTCACGGCATTCCATGGCGCAGATGCCTCCCCCTCGCGCGGAAACCGCGCGTCCCCATGAGCGGCCTTCTCCCCGTGCCCACTCGTCGTCCACGGTAGTGACCGACAGCTACGGAATCGAGTCGTTCGGCGGCAGTTGGCCCGATCGCACCAACTGCGTGTTCAGCCCGTGGGCCGGGAGCGAAGCGAGGGACCTTTGCTCACGCTCGTTACTTCGGCTAAACAACGTGAGCAAAGGTCCCTCGCTCAACCCGGCACGCCGCCGATCCGGGTGGTGAGCTCGGCAGCAGTGGCGGCGACCTCCGCCGCGAGGTCCGGCCAGGTCTGGCCGCAGACCTCGGGTTCGTCCGGGCAGAGGTGGCGCAGCGTGACGCTGATGGCCGCCATCGGGCGGGCGCCGTGGTCGAAGACCGGGCACGCGACCGACGCGAATCCGGCGGTGACGTGACCGTCTTCGACCGACCAGCCGAGCCGCCGTTCCTCGGTCAGGGTCCGGCGCAGGTCGGCCAGCGTGCGGGGACCCCGGTCGGTGCGCAGGACGAACGACGAGGTGGCCGGGAACAGGGCGCGCACATGCGCGGCGGGCAGATGCCGCAGGATCGCGCGGCCGGACGCGGTGAGCTGCGCGGGCAGCCGCACGCCGACGTCGGTCACCAGCGTTTCCGGGCGGGTGGGACGTTCCTTGATCAGGTACAGCGATTCGCTGCCGTGCAGGACGCCCAGGTGCGCGGTGTGCCCGACCCGGTCGACGAGTTTCCGCAGCAACGGGCCCGCGAGCCGTTCCAGCGGATCGTGCCGCAGGTAGGCCGAGCCCAGTTCGAAGGACGCGATCCCGAGCCCGTATCGGCGCTCGCTGGGCAGATGCGCGACGAAACCGGCGGCTTCGAGCTCGTTCAGCAGGTGATAGGTCGTGGACCGGGGGAGGCCGAGCTCCCGGGCGATGGCGGCGGCCGTCACCGGGCCCGCGCGCCCCGCGAGCAGGCGCAGCACGGCCAGCCCACGTCGCAGCGCCGGGACCTCGCTGCTTTCACCCATCGGCCACCTCCTCCGCGTCGGGATGAAGCAAGGGACCTTTGCTCACGCTTGTTTAGCCGAAGCAAACGATCGATAGCAAAGGTCCCTTGCTCCTCCGGGGAGCCTAACGGGACGCGTCTGGGATTCCAGACACAACCACTCTCCGGGGCATCCCACCAGGCGTCACGACGTTGTCCAATGAGCCCATGCCCGACTCCGTAACCTCGCCGCGCCCGGGTGACGCTCGTGTCGTCCTGGGCGCGGAGCCGCTGACCGCCGAACAGGTCGTCGACGTCGTCCGCGGGCGTACGCCCGTCGCGTTGAGTGACGCGGCCGAGAAGAACCTCGCCGCCACTCGCCAGCACATCGAGAATCTCGCCCACGCCGCGACGCCGACGTACGGCGTCTCGACCGGCTTCGGCGCGCTCGCCACCCGGCACATCCCGCTCGAGAGCCGGACGGCGCTCCAGCGGTCGCTGATCCGCTCGCACGCCGCCGGGGCGGGCCCGGCGGTCGAGGCCGAGGTCGTTCGCGCGCTGATGTTGCTGCGTCTGCGGACGCTCGCCAGCGGGTACACCGGCGTCCGCCCGGTCACCGCGCAAACGCTTGCGGCCATGCTCAACGCGGACATCACCCCGATCGTCCACGAGTACGGCTCGCTCGGCTGCTCTGGTGACCTCGCTCCGCTCGCCGCCATCGCGCTCGCGCTGATGGGAGAGGGCGAAGTCAGCCACGACGGCGAGATCAAGCCTGCCGCAGAGGCGCTCAAGAGCGCGGGTATCGAGCCGATCGTCCTCGCCGAGAAGGAAGGCCTCGCGCTCACCAACGGGACCGACGGCATGCTCGGCATGCTCCTGCTCGCCGCCGCGGACCTTCGCAAGCTCTTCGACGTCGCGGACATCACCGCGGCAATGAGCGTCGAGGCGCTGCTCGGCACGGACCGCGTTTTCGCCGCCGACCTCCAGGCGCTGCGGCCGCACCCCGGCCAGGCCACCAGCGCCGCCCGGATGTTCAAGGCCCTTCAGGGCTCGAAGATCGTCGAGAGTCACCGGGGCCCGGACTGCAACCGCGTCCAGGACGCCTATTCGCTGCGCTGCGCGCCGCAGGTGCACGGCGGCGCCCGCGACAGCCTGACTCACGCGGAGCTCGTCGCCGACCGCGAACTCCGGTCCGCTGTGGACAATCCCGTCGTACTGGCCGACGGCCGCGTCGAGTCCAACGGCAACTTCCACGGCGCGCCCGTCGCGTATGTGCTCGACTTCCTCGCCATCCCGCTCGCCGACGTCGCCAGCATCGCAGAGCGCCGCACGGACCGGATGCTCGACAAGGCCCGTTCGCACGGCCTGCCGCCGTTCCTCGCGCACGACCCCGGTGTCGACTCCGGGCACATGATCGCCCAGTACACCCAGGCCGCGGTGGTCAGCGAACTCAAACGGCTCGCCGTGCCCGCCTCGGTCGACTCGATCCCGAGCAGCGCCATGCAGGAGGACCACGTCTCCATGGGCTGGTCGGCCGCGCGCAAGCTGCGCAAGGCCGTCGACGGGCTCACCACCGTCCTCGCGATCGAACTGCTCACCGCCGCCCGCGCGCTCGACATGCGCGCCCCCCTCGAACCGTCGCCGGTCACCGGCCGTGTCCGGGAGCTGGTGCGCACCCGCGTCGAGGGGCCGGGGCCCGACCGGCATCTGGCGCCGGAAATCGCCGCTGTCGAAGAACTCGTCGCGTCGGGCGCAGTGCTCGCCGCGGCCAGGCTGGAGGTCTGACATGTCCCGCACGATCCGCGCCGCACGTGGCACCCAGCGCACAGCCAAGAGCTGGCAGACCGAGGCCGCGCTGCGCATGTTCCACAACAACCTCGACCCCGACGTCGCCGAGCGCCCCGAGGACCTCGTCGTCTACGGCGGCACCGGCAAGGCCGCCCGCAACTGGGCGAGCTTCGACGCCATCACCCGCGAACTGACCACTTTGGACAATGACGAGACACTGCTCGTCCAGTCCGGCAAGCCGGTCGGCGTGTTCCGCACGCACGAATGGGCGCCGCGGGTGCTCATCGCGAACTCGAACCTGGTCGGCGACTGGGCGACCTGGCCCGAATTCCGGCGCCTGGAACAGCAGGGCCTGACGATGTACGGGCAGATGACCGCCGGGTCCTGGATCTACATCGGCACGCAGGGAATCCTGCAGGGCACCTACGAAACCTTCGCCGCGGTCGCGAAGAAGAAGTTCGGCGGCAGCCTCAAGGGCACGCTCACCGTCACCGCCGGGCTCGGCGGCATGGGCGGCGCGCAGCCCCTCGCGGTCACGATGAACGACGGCGTCGCGCTCGTCATCGAATGCGATCCGCAGCGCGCGCACCGCCGCGTCGAAACGCGCTACCTGGACGAGGTCGCCGACGATCTCGACGACGCCATCGCCCGCGTCACTACCGCGAAGAAGGAGAAGCGCGCGCTGTCCGTCGGCGTTGTCGGCAACGCCGCCGAGGTACTGCCGGAGTTGCTCCGACGCGGTGTCGAGGTCGACATCGTCACCGACCAGACCTCGGCCCACGACCCGCTTTCCTATCTGCCCAAGGGAATCTCGGTCGACGACTGGCACGACTACGCGGCCAAGAAGCCCGACGAGTTCACCGACCGCTCCCGCGAGTCGATGGCCGATCACGTCGACGCGATGCTCGGCTTCCTCGACCGTGGTGCCGAGGTGTTCGACTACGGCAACTCCCTGCGTGGCGAGGCGAAACTCGGTGGCTGCGAGCGCGCCTTCGACTTCCCCGGGTTCGTCCCGGCCTACATCCGGCCGCTGTTCTGCGAGGGCAACGGGCCGTTCCGCTGGGCCGCGCTCTCGGGCGACCCGGAGGACATCGCCGCGACCGACCGCGCGATGCTGGAACTGTTCCCGGAGAACGAATCCCTCGCGCGCTGGATCAAGCTGGCCGGCGAACGCGTTGCCTTCCAAGGGCTTCCGGCGCGGATCTGCTGGCTCGGCTACGGCGAGCGGCATCTGGCGGGCCTGCGGTTCAACGAGATGGTCGCCAGCGGTGAGCTCAAAGCGCCGGTCGTCATCGGGCGTGACCACCTCGACTCCGGCAGCGTCGCCTCGCCGTACCGCGAGACCGAGGGCATGGCCGACGGTTCCGACGCGATCGCCGACTGGCCGCTGCTGAACGCGCTGGTCAACACCGCGTCCGGGGCGAGCTGGGTGTCGCTGCACCACGGCGGCGGGGTCGGTATGGGCCGGTCCATCCACGCCGGGCAGGTCACGGTCGCCGATGGCACACTGCTGGCGGCGCAGAAACTGGAGCGGGTGCTCACGAACGACCCCGGGATGGGCGTCATCCGGCACGTCGACGCCGGGTACGAGCGGGCGTCCGACGTCGCGGACGAGCGGGGCGTCCGAGTGCCCATGAAGGAGAGCTGATGACGGCGAGCGGGCTGCTCGGCGAGATCGCGGACGTAGGCACCGACGGCAAACGCGGCGGCTACTCGCGGCACGTCTTCGACGCCGCCGAACGCGAGCTGCGGACGTGGTTCGTGGAACGCGCGCAGCGAATCGGCCTCGACATCGAGACCGACAGCAACGGCAACATCTGGGCCTGGTGGGGAACGCCCGGCCCGGACGCCGTCGTGACCGGGAGCCATCTGGACTCGGTTCCCGGCGGCGGCGCGTTCGACGGCCCGCTCGGCGTCGCCAGTGCGCTGACCGCCGTGGAACTCCTGCAGGACAAGGGGTTCCGCCCGGCCAAGCCGTTCGCGATCGTGGTTTTCGCGGAGGAGGAGGGTGGCCGGTTCGGCGTGCCGTGCCTCGGCTCCCGGCTCGTGACGGGCACCATCGATGTCGACAAGGCCCGTGCGCTGCGCGACCCGGGCGGCGTCACTTTCGCCGAGGCGGCCGCGAAGGCAGGGCTCGACCCGGAGCGAATCGGGCCGGACAAGGAGTCGCTCGGGCGCATCGGCCGGTTCGTCGAACTGCACGTCGAGCAGGGGCGCGGCCTGATCGACCTCGGCTCGCCGGTCGCGGTCGGTAGCACCGTGATCGCGCACGGGCGCTGGCGATTCTCCTTCTCCGGTCAGGGAAACCACGCCGGGGCGACGTTGATCACCGACCGGCACGATCCGATGATCCCGGCCGCGGAGACGGTCGTCGCCGCGCGACGGCTCGCCAAGACGCTCGACGACGCGCGTGCCACCGTGGGCAGGCTCGTACCGACGCCGGGTGGCACCAACGTCATCGCGTCCACTGTGGACCTCTGGCTGGACGCGCGGGTTCCCGGTGACACGAGGACGATCAAGCTGGTCGACGAACTGGCCGAGGCGGCACGAGCGGCAGCCGAGAGCGAGGGCTGCCGGGTCGAGATCACCCGGGAGTCCTATTCGGACGATGTCGTGTTCGACCAGGCGCTGCGGCGGGATCTCGGGACGTGGCTGGGCAATCCGCCCGAACTGCCGACGGGCGCCGGGCACGACGCCGCGATCCTGGCCGGATTCGTCCCGTCCGGCATGCTTTACGTCCGGAATCCGACGGGGATCAGCCATTCACCGGAGGAATTCGCCGAGGCCGACGACGTCGAGCAGGGGGCTCGCGCACTAGCCGAGGTTCTGGAGAAAATGTCGGCATGACGACGTACTGGTGTGAGCGGGCCTGGCTGCCGGACGGCCTCGCCGACGCGGTCCGGATCGAGGTCGCCGACGGCCGGATCGCCCAGGTGACTCCGGACGCGCCCCGTGCCGGGACGGAGCTGGCGGGACTGACCGTGCCGGGGTTCGCCAACGGGCATTCGCACGCGTTCCACCGCGCGCTGCGCGGGCGGACCCACCACGAGCGCGGCACGTTCTGGACCTGGCGTGACCGGATGTACGCGCTGGCCTCCCGTCTCGACCCTGACACGTACTATCGGCTCGCGCGCGGGGTGTACGCGGAGATGGTGCTTGCCGGGTACACCAGCGTCGGTGAGTTCCACTACCTGCACCACGCGCCCGGCGGAAAGCCTTACGCAGAGCCGAACGCGATGGGTGACGCGCTGCGCCGCGCCGCGGCGGACGCCGGGATCCGGCTGACCCTGCTCGACACGTGCTATCTGGCGGGCGGCATCGGCGTCGAGCCGGACGAGGTGCAGCAACGGTTTTCCGACCGTTCCGCGGAGAACTGGGCGCGGCGGGTCGCCGGGCTGGCCGAGGACGAGCTGTTCCGGGTCGGCGGCGCCATCCACTCGGTGCGCGCCGTCCCGGCCGGCCAGCTGTCCGATGTGGACAAGGGGACGCCGTCGGATCGGCCGCTGCACATCCACCTTTCCGAGCAGCGGGCGGAAAACGAGCAGTGCCTGGCGGCGTATGGCCGGACACCGACGACGATCCTGTACGACCACGGCGTGCTCGGCGAGCGGTTGACCGCCGTGCACGCCACGCACCTGACGCAACTCGACATCGAACGTCTCGGCGCGGCACGCGGCCGGGCTTGCTTCTGCCCGACCACCGAACGCGATCTCGGCGACGGCATCGGCCCTGCCCGCGCGCTGCTCGACGCCGGGGTGCGGCTGTGCGTGGGCAGTGACAGCAACGCCGTCGTCGACGCCTTCGAGGAGACCAGGGCGCTGGAGCTGAACGAACGCTTGGCCAGCGAGGAACGCGGCCGGTTCTCGGCTGACGAACTGCTGGCCGCCGCGACGGACCACGGCGCCGTCGGCTGGCCGGAGGCCGGGACGCTGACGACGGGATCGGCCGCCGACTTCGTCACGATCGGCCTCGATTCGGTGCGAACGGCCGGGATCGAACCCTCGGGCGCGGTCTTCGCGGCGTCCGGCGCCGACGTGCGGCACGTCGTGGTCGCGGGCCGCGAGCTCGTCCGCGACGGCGAGCACCAGCTCATCGAACGTCCGGAAACCGTACTGGCCAAGGAGATCGAGGCACTGTGGCAGTTCTGATCACCGGCATCGGCGAACTCACCACGAACGATCCGGAACTGGGCAAACTGCACGACGCGGCGTTGGTGCTCGACGGTGGCGAGGTCGCCTGGGCGGGCCCCGTGGCGGACGCGCCCGACGCCGATGAGCGCGTCGACGTCGAAGGCCGCGCGGTGCTGCCGGGGTGGGTGGACAGCCACACGCACCTCGTCTTCGCTGGGGACCGGACCGCCGAGTTCGAGGCGAGGATGGCGGGAAAGCCTTACAGCGCGGGCGGAATCGCGACCACGGTCGGTGCCACGCGGGAGGCCTCGGACGCCGAGCTGGCGGCGAACCTGCGGCGGCACGTCGACGAGGCGGCGTGGCAGGGCACCACCTGTTTGGAGACCAAGACCGGCTACGGCCTGAACGTCGCCGACGAGGCCCGCTCGGCGCGGATCGCCGCCGAGGTGGCCGACGAGGTCACCTTCCTCGGCGCTCATCTCGTGCCGCCGGGCGCGGAGGTCGAGTCCTATGTGGACCTCGTGTGCGGCGACATGCTCGACGCCGTCGCGGAGCACGTGCGCTGGGCGGACGTCTTCTGTGAGACCGGGGCGTTCGACCAGGCGCAGTCGGCCCGCGTGCTCAAGGCCGCCGCGGGGCGCGGGCTCGGGCTGCGCGTCCACGGCAACCAGCTCGGCGAAGGTCCCGGGGTGCGGCTCGCGGTCGAGCTGGGCGCGGCGAGCGTCGATCACTGCACGTACTTGAGCGATGCCGACGTCGAGGCGCTCGCCGCGTCGGACACCGTCGCGACGCTGCTGCCCGCGTGCGATTTGTCGACACGTCAGGCGCTCGCGCCCGCGCGGCGGCTGCTCGACGCGGGGGCGACGGTCGCGCTGGCCAGCAACGCCAACCCGGGCAGTTCGTACACGACGTCGGTCGCGTTCTGCGTGGCGACGGCCGTGCTGCAGATGCGGATGAGCATCGAGGAAGCGGTATGGTCGGCGACCGCGGGAGGAGCGCGCGCGTTGCGGCGGAGCGACGTCGGCGTGCTGCGCCCTGGCGCGCGGGCCGACGTGCACGTGCTCGACGCGCCCTCGGTGACCCATCTGGCGTACCGGCCGGGGGTGCCGCTGACGTGGGCGGTGTGGCGGCGGGGTGCCCGGCTGCGCTAGCCGCCGCTGCACGAGATCTTCCGTTCGCGGCGGGAGGAGCAAGGGACCTTTGCTCACGTTCGTTAGTGCGCTAATCGTTGGTGTGCTCAAGGACGTTAGCAAAGGTCCCTTGCTCCTCTTCCGCAGGTCAGGGTGGTCTGTGGGGGGCACAACGAGGGACTCTGGGTCCCTCAAGGAGGCCCCACCGGCCACCGCCACACCCCGCGGCCGGGCCGCAGCGACGGCGGGACGCGGCCAAAGATGTGGCGGCGAAGGGAAATCCTGCGCTAGCGTGAAGGGGAAAGGACGCGCGAAAGACCTCTGTCCGGTATGGGTTAGGCCGGACGACGTGATCGCGTTATCTCCGAGTGCCCGCCGCGAGCGGGCCTGCCCTGTGCGTCCCTCTCGAACCAGTACTGGTACGGAAGGGACACCACGATGACCACGTATGAGCTGCCGGAAAACGCCGTGCTCGTGATCGGCGCCGGGCTGGGCGGGCTCTGCCTGGCGCAAGGGCTGCGCAAGGCCGGAATACCTTGCGCCGTCTACGAAAGCGACCCCACACCGGATTTCCGCCGTCAGGGTTACCGGCTGCACATCGATTCTCGCGGAGACGACGCGCTGCGCGCGGTGCTGCCACCTCACCTGCACGAACTGTTCCGTGCCACGTCGGGGCGCCCGAAGTTCGCCACCCCGATCTACGACACCCAGCTCACGCGCGTCACCGAGGTCGGGCTGGAGCACCGGCCGGTCCAGCTCAACATCAACCGGTTCACGCTCCGGCAGATCCTGCTCGAAGGACTCGGCAATGTCCATTTCGGGAAGGAGTTCGTCCGCTACGAACGGCGCGGGGGCACGGTGATCGCGCACTTCGCGGACGGGACCGAAGCCCGTGGCTCGGTCCTCGTCGGGGCCGACGGGGTGAATTCGCCGGTGCGCCGCCAATATCTGCCCCACGCGAGGATCGTCGACACCGGACTCCGCCAGCTGTACGGCAAGATCCCGCTCACCGCCGAGACCCGGGAGCTGTTCGATCCCGCCATGTTCGCGGTGTTCAGCATCATATCCGGCCCGGAGAAGTCGATGATCGGGATCGCGCCGGTCGATTACCCCGAGCCGGTCGCCGACGCCTGCGCGCGGCTTGCGCCCGGGCTCCGGCTCCGTGACCACGAGCCGTACATGACCTGTGCGTTCGGCGCCCGCAAGGAGACCTTCGCCCAGTCCGACGACGAACTCCGGGCGCTGTCCGGGGAAGCGATGCGGGAGCTGGTTCTCGAACGGGTCAAGGGCTGGCATCCACGCGTGACCCGGATGGTCGAAAGCTGGATTCCCGAGACGGCGTTCCTCATCTCGATCCGGACCAGCGTGCCGATCCCGCCGTGGGAGCCCACGCCGGTGACACTGGTCGGCGACGCGATCCACGCGATGAGCCCGGCCGCCGGCGCCGGGGCGAACACCGCCATGCAGGACGGCGCCGCGCTCGCCGCCGCGTTGGGCAGCGGGAAGCCGGACGCCATCGGCGAATACGAGGCGGAAATGCGGCGGTACGGCTTCGCGGCGGTGCGGGAATCCGCGGCGAACGGGCTGCGGTTCATGGACCAGGATCCGCTGCCCGCCGGCATGAGCTGACCGAGTCGCGGCTTTCCGGCGGGCTCAGGCGAAGGCGGTGAGGTGGTCGGCGATGAAGGTGCGCAAGCTGCGTGGCGGGGCGCCGGTGACCGATGCGACGTCGTCGGACAGCCACGCCGCATCCCCTTCGGCGATCAGCCCGAACACCTGGGCGTTGGAGGCTGCGACAGTCTCGGGGAGGCCTGCTCGGATCATCGCCTGCCGGTGCTCGTCAGGAGAAATCCGGCGGTACTCGACCGCGTGTCCCAGTGCGTCGCCCAGTTCCTTCGCGACGTCGGTGTAGGTGATCAGCTCGGGACCGGTCAGCAGGTAGGTGCGCCCGGCGTGGTCGGTGGCCGTGGCGGCGATTGCCGCCGCGACGGCGGCTACGTCGCGGGCGTCGACCATCCCGGCCTGGCCGTCGCCCGCCGACATCGTGAAACCCCGCGTCTGCTTGATCGACGGGGCGAAGGTGAGAAGGTTCTGCAGGTAGAGGTTCGGCGCGAGCAGCGTGTACCCGAGCCCGGTGGACTTCAGGTGCGCCTCGACCCGCGCGTGGCCTCGTCGCCGGTCGACGGGGGAGTCGGCTGACGCCTTGTGGTTGGTGATCTTGACGACGTGTTTCGCTCCCTGGCGCGCGGCGCTGTCGATGACCGCGATCTCCTGAGCGGGCACGGCCGGGCTGATGAGCAGGACAGTGTCGATGTCACGCATCGCCGCGTCCAGCGTGTCCGGACGGTCGAAGTCGCCGGTGACGATTTCCATGCCGCTCCCGGCGACGCTGTGCGGTACGCGGGACGGGTCACGGACCAGCGCCCGCGTGGGATGGTGCTGCGCGGCGAGCAGCCGGACGGCTTCCGATCCCACTGTGCCGGTCGCGCCGGTGACCAAGATCATGATGTTCTCCTTGCACTGAGCACGGTCCTGTCTTCCGCTCGATCATGCGCCTGGGTGGTATCTCTTGTGTAGTAGGCACCTTCTCGATATATAGGTACCTGATGGATACCGACCCAGGACCCGTGTACTCGAAGGACTGCCCGTCGCGCACCGTGGTGGACGTGCTGGCCAACAAGTGGTCGCTCTACATCCTCGGCCTGCTTCGGCAGCACGAGCGGCCGCTGCGCTTCACGGAGTTGCGTCGCCGCATCGAGGGCGTGACCCAGAAGTCCCTCACTCAGGCGCTCCGCAATCTCGAACGCGACGGCCTGGTCAGCCGCACCGTCTACCCGACCATCCCGCCGCGCGTCGAGTACGGCCTCACCGCCCTCGGCATCGAGGCAGGCGCTCTCACCACCGCGATCGCCGACTGGTCCCGGGCCAACGCGTCCCGCGTCCACGCCGCCCGCGCGTCCTACGACAACCGACCGGCCGAGCGGCCCTGAAAACAGCGACCTGGTCCACAAAGGACTGGAGGATCCGCTGTCCCGCTGTTTCGCTGGTAGGGACAATCCCACTCGGGTTCACGCAGAGTTCAGGAAGCCGATACGCCCAGGGGATCGGGCATGGCCCGATCGGTGAGTAGCGTCGGAATGGCTCGGGGTCCGTCTCGCGACGGGGGGAACACATGGACTTCTCGTTGATCGTTCTCGTGGTGATCGTCGCGGCGCTCGCGTTCGATTTCACCAACGGCTTCCACGACACCGCGAACGCGATGGCGACGTCGATCGCCACCGGCGCGCTGCGGCCGAGAGTCGCGGTCGCGATTTCCGCGGTGCTGAACCTCGTCGGCGCGTTCCTCTCCGTCGAGGTGGCGAAGACGATCTCGGGCGGGATCGTGGACGACACCAAGGTCACCCCGGTGATCATCTTCGCCGGGCTCGTCGGCGCCATCGTGTGGAATCTGCTGACCTGGCTGGTCGGGCTGCCGTCGAGTTCCTCGCACGCGCTGTTCGGCGGGCTGATCGGCGCGACGTGGATCGCGTCCGGCTCGGACGCGGTGCATTTCGCGAAAGTCGTCGAAAAGGTGCTCATTCCGGCGCTCGCGTCGCCGATCGTCGCGGGGATCGTGGCGATCGCGGGCACCTTCCTTGTCTATCGCATCACCGCGAAGGCCCGTCAGGACGTCGTCGGCAAGACGTTCAAGACCGGGCAGGTGCTGTCGGCGTCGCTGGTTTCGCTGGCACACGGCACGAACGACGCGCAGAAGACGATGGGCGTGATCACGCTGACGCTGATCGCGTCCGGTTCGCTCGCCCCCGGTTCGGGGCCACCGCTGTGGGTGATCCTCAGCGCGGGTGGGGCGATCGCGCTCGGCACGTACCTCGGCGGCTGGCGGATCATCCAGACCATGGGTAAGAAGCTCACGGAAATCCGGACGCCGCAAGGGTTCGCCGCCGAAACGAGCGCGGCCGCGGTCATCCTGGCGTCCTCCCATCTCGGGTTCGCGCTGTCCACGACGCACGTGTGCTCGGGCGGCATCATCGGGTCCGGGATCGGCCGCAAGCTCGCCGAGGTCCGCTGGGGCGTCGCGGGCAAGATGGTCATCGCCTGGGCGTTGACGCTGCCCGCCGCGGCGATCGTCGGCGCCGTCGCCGCCGAAGTCTCGACGCGGGGCAGCTGGGGCACGATCCTCGTCGGCGTCGCCGGGGTCCTCGTCGCGCTCGGCATCTACCTCGCGTCCAAGCGCCACCCCGTCAACGCGAAGACGGTCAACGAACCGGAAAACGAGCAGCCGCAACCGGTCGCGGTGTGAGGGGAACGTCGTGAAGATCGATTGGGGCGCGCTCGGGATCGTGTTCGTCATCGCCCTGGGCACGGTCGCCGTCCTGGCGACGCTGTTCTCCTTCGGCGTCCGCGGGCTGTCCGAGCGGAGCGCGGCGAGGGAGACAGGCGGCAGCGGCACGGCGTCGCTGACTGGTGCGGTCGTCTGTTTCGCCGTGTGCGCGGCGGTCGTCTGTTACGGGATCTACCTGATCGTCGCCTGAACCCGCTCGCGGAGCCCGGCGGGCAGCTCGTCGACGAGCGCGAGCACGGTGTCCAGCCGTTCGTCGCTCAGGTGGGTGATCAGGTCGAGCGCGGGGTCCCACAGATCCTCGTCGTCGACGGCGGCGCGGAGCACCGCGGCCAGCCTGCCCTCCGGCAGCAGCGCGACGACGTGGTCGATCCGGCTCTTGTCGTCCAGGACGAAGGCGATCCGCAGCAGATCGGCGTCGCCGACGACTTCGAGACTGCGCTGGACCGTGACGTCCGGCAGGTGCCCGACGAACCGCCCGAGCGTGATCCAGTCCTCGCGCCGGGTCAGCTCCCGCGCGACCTCGACGACCGTGTCCAGCGGGATGCGCGTGATGATCGCGCTCGCCCTTCGCGGGTCGAGTTCCGCGGCGACCTCGGCGAGGAACTTCGGCGAGAGCCGTTTCGCGACGTCGATACCCCGGTTGACGTCCACGAGCCCGGCGATCCGCGCGCACAGCATCGGCCCGAAGACGCGTTCGGCGATCTTCGCCAGCACCGCGCCGGGCAGCAGCCTGCTGGCCAGCGCCATGCGTTGCAGTACGGTGAGATTCGCGTCGAACAGGGTGTCGGTGACCTGCTCGCGGAAGGCACGCAGATCGTCCTCGTCGACCCGTTCGAGGTAGTCCAGGTTCTCCGGTTCGACGCCGAGCACCCTCGCGAGCTTGAGAATCTCGGCGCGTGCGGCGAAGTTCCGCGCTGTCACAGGCCCACTGCCTTGCGGACGGCGCCGCGCAGCAACGCCGGGACGTAACGCAGGGCTTCCTCGCCCGCCTGGGCGAGATGCTTCGCTTGCCGCCGCCGCGCGTCTCGCAGTGCGTCGGCGAGGTCCAGCTTCTCGTGTTCCTCGAGGGCTTCGATGCCCTCGGGGAGGTAACCGCCGAGCTGGTCGGCGAGTGTGCGCTCGGCCATGGTGCGTAATCATGCCTCATGCGGCCCGCCTGCGCGCGGATATGCGCATCGGGCGGCGTCGAGAGGGGTTACTTTCGACCAATGGTGCGCCCGGGAGCGGGCTTGTAGCGTCGATGATCGTGCGAGAACGGACCAAACGCAGATGGCGGGTGATCCTCGACGTCCTCCTGTGGCTGGCGCTCGCGTTCCTCGTCCGGGCCGACAGCTGGAACAACCCGGTCAAGTGGGAGTTCGCCGGCGGGCTCGCCGCGGTCACGGTCGCGGTGGTCACCGCCCGGCGGTACCCGGTGGTTTCGCTGGGCGTCGCGATGTGCGGGGTGTTCGTCATCCCGTTCGACTACGGCGGGCGCGTGCCGATCTGGGAGATCTTCCTGATGGTCGGGATGAGCTACCTGGCCGGGCTGCGGATGGCGGGTGCGCGGCCGATGCTGGCCGCGTTCGGTGTGGTCGCGGCGATCGGGCTGCCGTTCTCGCTGGTCTTCGGCGAGTCCGGGTTCTCGGACTGGGGCGCGATGATGGGCGCGCTGGTCTTCGCGTCGGTCACGCCGTGGCTGCTGGGCCGCTACGTCCGCCTGCGTGGCGAGCTGGCGCGTACCGGCTGGCGTCGAGCCGAGGAGATGGAGAGCCGCCAGAAGATCATCGCTGATCAGGCCCGGCTGCGGGAACGTACCCGGATCGCGAGCGACATGCACGATTCGCTCGGGCACGAGCTGACCTTGCTCGCCGTGCGCGCGGCTGCGCTGGAAGTGGCGGGTGGACTCGACGAGACACAGCGCGCGGCCGCGGCGGAGTTGCGGCAGAACGCCGCCACGGCCACCGAGCGCCTTCGCGAGATCATCGGCGTTCTGCGGGAGGATGCCGCGCCGGTCGAACCCGTGCAGGGCGATCTCGGCGAGCTGATCGATCGCGCGCGGTCGTCCGGGATGCTCATCGAGTCGCGAGTGGACAGTGCGCCCGACGCGCCGCCGATGGTCCGTCTCGCGGTCTACCGCGTCGTCCAGGAAGCGCTTACCAACGTCGCCAAACACGCTCCCGGCGCGGCGGTCGAGGTGGCGGTCTCCCACACCAGTGACGCGACCGAGGTGCGCGTGACCAATCGCGCGCGCCCGGCGGGGCCGCTGCCCGGCGCGTCCTCGGGACGGCGTGGGCTCGTCGGCCTGCGTGAACGGGTCCGGCTGGTCGGCGGGACGTTGCGGGCGGGGCCGAAAGACGGCGGCTTCGAGGTCGCGGCGATTTTGCCGCACGACGCCGCTCCGGCCGCCGCAAGCGGTGAGGTGGCCGAAGCCGAGGAATCGGTGTCGGCGAAGGAGCTGATGTCGGCCCGTCGTGACGTACGGCGAAGCCTGATCCAAGCGGTCGTCGTCCCGTTAGGACTGTTCGCCGTCGTGCTGGCGGTGAGCGGGGTGGTGTTCCTCTATCAGTGGTACACCTCGGAACTGCCCTCCGCGAGCTATGCCCAGCTCCAGGTCGGGCAGCGCCGGGAGCAGGTCACGCCGTTGCTTCCGGCCCGGGAACGGGTCGCCCGGCCCCGGAGCGGCTGGCCGGTGGCGCCGTTGAACGCGCAGTGCGTCTACTACGGCACCGAACGCACTTGGCTCAACGCGAACTATGCGGCGTATCGGCTGTGTTTCGCCGACGACATACTGGTGTCGAAGGACATGCTGAGCGAGGACGAGCCGAGGGGGTCGCGTGATCCGGGTGGTGCTGGCTGACGACGAAGCGCTGATGCGTGCCGGGGTGGCGGCCATCCTCGCCGCCGACGACACGATCGAGGTCGTCGCGGAGGCGGGCAACGGACGGGAGGCCGTAGACCAGGCGCTGGCCACCCGGCCCGACGTCGTGCTGCTCGACATCCGGATGCCGGTGCTCGACGGGCTCGCCGCGGCCGAGGAGATCCGCCGCGTGCTGCCGGACACCGGCGTGATCATGCTGACGACGTTCGGCGAGGACGCCTACATCGAACGCGCGCTCGGCCTCGGCGCGAGCGGTTTCCTGCTGAAGTCGGGCGATCCTCGGGAACTGCTCGCGGGGATCCACGCGGTGGCCGAGGGCGCCGCGTTCCTCTCGCCGAAGGTCGCGCAGCGGGTGATCGCGCGGCTCTCCGGTGGACAGCTGGCCCGGGGCGCGGCGGCCCGTTCGCGGGTGGCCGCGTTGACGCCGCGGGAGCGGGAAGTGCTGACGTTGCTGGCCGCCGGACTGTCCAATGCGGACATCGCGGCGAAGATGTTCGTCGTGGAGGGCACGGTCAAGGCGCATGTCAGCACGATCCTGAACCGGCTCGGCGCGCGGAACCGGGTGCAGGCCGCGATCACCGCGTACGAGGCAGGGCTGGTGGGCGGGGAGGCTCCCAGCGCGTGATGGCGCCGTTGGCGCGTGCCGCGACCGAGGCCGGTATCACGCGCAGCAGCGCGGCACGGATCGTGGTCGCGACGGGATTGCGTAGCAGCAGACCCGCTTGCCCTGCCCGCAGTGTCGCGCGCACGATCCGCTGGCTGCGGGCCCTGCGCTGGACGTCGTACTCGCGCAGGGCACTTTCGATGGTGTCCTTTGTGGACAAGACGTGGGCCAGTACGACGGCGTCCTCGATCGCCTGGCACCCGCCCTGCCCGAGGAACGGCGGCATCGCGTGCGCGGCGTCACCGAGCATCGCGATCCGGCCGCGGACGTAACTGGGCAGCGGGGTGGCGAGGTAGTCGACGTCGTGGTGCAGCAGGGATTCCGGTGGGGTCGCCGCGATCACCGCCGGGAGCGGGGCGTGCCAGCCGCCGAACCGCGCGGTCAGATAGGCCTTGGTGTCGGCGTGCCGGATCCCGGGTTCGGTGACGTAACCCGCCCACCAGTAGACGCGGCCGTCGACGAGCGGGATCACGCCGACCTCGGTGCCGCGGTGCCACGTGGTGGTCAGCTCGACCGGCTCGGGCAATTCCGCGATGCCACGGATGGCGGTGGCTCCGCAGTAGACCGGCGCGGGGTGGTCCGGCCAGAGGGCCTGGCGGATCCGGCTGCGGATGCCGTCGGCGGCCACGACGAGGTCGGCCTCGATTTCCTCGGCACCGATGCGCACGCGGCCGTCCGGCCGGACCTCGGTGACTTCGGCGCCGGTGCGGAGCCGGTCCTCCGGGAGCGCGGCGCGAAGGGTTTCGACGAGATCCGCGCGGTGGACGGCGGTGAGCGGACCGCCCTGCAGGCGCTCGAAGGTGTCGACGTCCCAGTGGGTGAGGCGGCGGCCGCGGCGGTCGTGCAGCCCGGCGCCGCGCTGGACCGCGAGCAGCGGGGCGAGCCGCTCGCCGACGCCGATCGACTCGAGTGCGCGCACCGCGTTGGGCCACAAGGAGATCCCGGCGCCGATCTCGGTGAACTCCGGTGCGCGTTCGAGCACCGTGACCTGCCACCCGGCCCGGTGCAACGCGACCGCCGCGCTCAACCCGCCGATGCCCCCGCCGACCACGACCGCGTTCCCCATGGCGCCTCCCTCTACGTCTGTAGAGGACCGACTCTACACCTGTAGAGCACCGGGTAAACTGCCGAGGTGACGGGAACGACGACGGACCGGGTCGCCGCGATCGGCGACGCCGCGATCGCGGTGATCGCCGCCGAGGGCATGCGCGGCCTGACGCATCGCGCGGTGGATCGCTTCGCGGGCCTGCCCGCGGGCTCGACGTCGTACTACGCGCGCACGCGGGCGGCGCTGCTGGAACTCGCGATCGCGCGGATGGTCGAACTCGACAACCTCGACGCCTCGCCGCCATCCGGTCGGCTTGCGGAGTATCTGGCCCGCGCCGCGTACGACGCGATCACGCGCGGGCGGACCCGGATGCTGGCCCGGTACGAATTCGCGCTGGAGGCCACCCGCCGTCCGGAACTGCGAGCCGCGTACGACCGCGGCGGCCTGGAGATCCGGCGGCGCTGTGCCGAGGTCCTCGCGGCCGCGGGCTCGCCGGATCCTTCGCGGCATACGCGGCTGCTGATCGGCTGGCTCGACGGCACCATCTTCGACGCGCTGGCGGGCACCGGCTCGGTTTCGCCCCCCGGCCTGGCGGAACTGACCGCGAGTGCCCAGGAGGTCGTGACCGCCCTGGCCCTCGACGCCTGATTCTTGCCCGGGTGGGAGCAAGGGACCTTTACTCGCGCTGCTACTCCGCCGGGACCCCTGACGGGGTTCCGGCCCGGGTTCGCTGGCCCGCGAACTGAGTATTCGCCTGGCCTCGCGGTAGTTCCGGCACGGTCGATGTCCGAACGGACATTCGTCAGTCTATGGGGATCGTGGGTTGTTAGCGTCGGCCCGCACCCCTCGAAACGGCTCACTTCATGAACGTAAGGAACCCACGTGCTTCGTAAGATCGCGTTCGGTGCCGGTGCTGCCATGGCGGCGCTCGGCCTCGCTGTCTCCGTGCCCGGTGCTGCCATGGCGGCACCGTCGACCGGCACAGTTTCGGCCTCCGCCGCTTCCGGCCAGTTCACCACGCAGGGAACCTGGGTCTATGTCCGGTGGTACTCGCTCGACCAGGCGGGGAAAACCCAGTGCGGCTTTGATGCTTTGGCGATGTACCGGTCCTCCGGTCGAGACAGTAAGTGCTACGAGCGGGCGGACCGGGTCGAGCTCTGGACCTATTACGGCTGAGTAACCCTGGCTGCAAGCCGGAAAAGAAGCGTCGTGAACCCGGCTCCGAGGTTTACGACGCGTTGGGTTAGGGTGGGGGGGTGGCCATTTCGCAATGGGCGTGGGTCTCGCTCGAATTCTTACGCGCATTGCTTGCGCGGTGC
>NZ_JBHYIK010000064.1:0-42018 GCF_042739735.1 Amycolatopsis sp. NPDC059027
AGGGTTTGGCGGGATTCGGGGACGGGGCCGCCGTCGCGGGCACCGCCACCGCGAGCAGCGTCGCGGCGACGAGGGCGAACAGCAGACGGATACGCACTCCCGAGACATGACCGGACAGGCTCACAGTCCACTCCGGACTGCGGCGCGAAACGCCGGGTGAGGCCCCGCGCCTCCGTTCCTGGCACACCACCATCAGCCGTGGACCTCGAATTCGTAGATCCGCGCGGCGTCGTTACCGTTGTTCGCCGGGGTGCTGACGTTGAGCTTCACGTACCGCGCCGATCTGGCGGTGATCGGGTGGTAGGTGCGACTGGCTCGTGACCCGCTGACGTTCACCACGGTCGTCCAGTTCGTTCCGTCGGCCGAGGTCTGGATGGTGAACGCGCCGGTGTTCCAGCCGGTGGTCTCGCCGCCGAGCCCGGCGTGTTCGAGCACGAACGACGAGACGGTCCGCGCGGCTCCGAGGTCGACCTGGAGGAATTTCGTCCCCGATGCGTTCGAGCACCATTTGCTGTTGTTCGCCATGCTGCCGTCGAACGCCTTGGCCGCGGCTTCGGCCGAGGTGCACGGCGCCGACCCGGTGGCGGGCTTGCCCTGGGCGAGGTTCGTGCCCAGGTTCGGCGCCGCCGCCGGGGGTGTGAACCCGTCGTTGTAGGACGGCGGGACGTCCGCGGCGCCGGTTCCCCACGCGCTGGGCGAGGAACCCATCGTGTAGTTCAGCGTCGCGGTGCCCGCGATGTCGCTGTAGCGGATCCACGACTTCGTCGTCGCGGTGCCGTTGACGCTCAGGTTCTGCACGTACTGGGTCCCTTGCCCGGCACCGGTTCCGGTGATCTTGACCGTCCCGTTCGGACGGTTGATGGTCACCGAGGAGAACAGGGGGCCGTGCAGCGCCAGCACGTCCGTGCCCGGCGTTGCCGGGTACATGCCCAGCGCGGACCAGACGTACCACGCCGAGGTGGCGCCGAGGTCGTCATTGCCGGGCAGGCCGCCAGGGCCGGTGGTGAACGATTCGTTCATCACGCGCCGTACCGCCGCGCTGGTGCCCTGCGGGTAGGCGGCGTAGTTGTACGCCCACGGCACACCGTGCTCGGGCTCGTTGCCGATGTAGAAGTACGGCTGCGTCAGGCCACCGTTGAGCTTGGTGAAGTGGTGGTCGAGCCGCTGGATCGCGGTCTTGGGCCCGCCCATCAGGTTGATCAGGCCCTGGTAGTTGTAGGGCACCATCCACGTGTACTGCGCCGGGTTTCCCTCGGTGTAGCCCGCGTCGCTCGACGGCGTGACCGGCCACGCCCAGGTGCCGTCGCTGCCACGCGGCTGGATGTAGCCGGAGTCGCGCCCGAACACGTTGATCCACCACTGCGCCCGCTGCATGTAGGTGTCGTACTTCGTGGTGTCGCCGAGTGCGCGGGCGAACTGCGCGATGGCGAAGTCCGAAGCGGAGTACTCCAGCGAGTCCGACGGGTCCTCGTAGATGTAGTGGCGGTCGAGGTAGCCGCTTTCGCGCCCCCGGATGGCCCGGCCCTGCATGGTGCCGCCGCGGGAACTCTTGTCCATCAGCGCCAGCGCCGCGGTGGTGTCGAAGTCTCGCACCCCGAAGGCGTACATGCTGGACACGATGATCGGGCCGGGGTCGCCGGTCATCACGAAGTGCTCGTTGCTGTTGTGGGACCACTTCGGCAGCAGCCCGCCCTGCTGGCCGTCCAGCACCATCGACTTCGCGATGTCACTGGCCTCGTTCGGCGCCAGCAGACCGATCAACGCCGACCACGAGCGGTAGATGTCCCAGCCCGAGTAGTTCTGGTAGACGGTGTGGTTCGCGGTGTGCACCTTCTGGTCGAACCCGAAGTACTCGCCGTTGACGTCGCTGGCGATGTTCGGATTCTGGAACACGTGGTACAGGGCCGTGTAGAACTTCTGCAGATCCGAACCGGCGCCGCTGCCGACCTGCACGCGGTTGAGGACGGTGTTCCAGCTCTTGTCCGCGGCGGCGCGCACGGCCGCGAAGTCGAATCCGGAGTTCTCCGCGTCGAGGTTCGCCCGCGCGTTGGCCACGCTGACGAAAGAGATACCGACCTTCGCCTGCACCGTCGTGTTGCCGGACGTGTCGAAAGTGAGATAGCCGCCCGAGTTCGTGCCGCCTGCGCTCGACGACCCGTCGGTGACCTTGTCGCCGAGCCAGGTGCCGAACCCGCTGGGCGCGCGGTCGAACTGGATCACGTAGAAGATGCGGTAGGTCCTCGACGAGCCGCAGAAGCCGCCGCCGGTGACCGAGCCGGTCAGCTGGCGGCCGCTGATGCTGATCGAGCCGTCGCGGCTGCCGGTGGCGCTGCGGCCGGTGTTGACCAGCAGCCGGGCGCTGGTCGTGTTCGGGTAGGTCAGCTTCAGCATGCCGGTGCGCTGGGTGGCGCTGAGCTCGGCGGTGGTGTTGTAGGTGTCGAGCTTGTTCTTGTAGTAGCCGGGCGCGGCCGACTCGTTGGCCTTGGTGTAGCTGCTCGCGTAGCTCGTCCAATTGGTGCCGGGGGACTTCCCGAGCGCGCCGGTGACCGGCAGCAGGCCGAGGTCTTCGTTGTTGGGACAACCGGCGCCGTTGAAGTGGGTGAGGCTGAACTCCTCGATCTTGGTGTCGCCGTAGCGATAGCCCGAGGGGGACGCGGTGGGCGTGTCCGGGCTGAACTGCGCCATGCCGAACGGCACCACCGCGCCGGGATAGGTGCTGCCGCCCGCCCCGCCCGGCACCGGGTTGGGCGCGTTGCTGTCGTCGGTGCCGATGAACGGGTTCACGTACTGGGTGAGAGCGAGCGTCGCGGCACTCGCCGGGGTGACCGCGGTCGCGCTCGCCGCGAGCGTCAGGAGGACGAGCATCGCCGCGGGGACGCGTCTGACGCGCCGTGACCATGTACTCGACATGGATTCTTCCCTCTCCGCCGCGCGCCACCGCGCGAACCGTCGATGACAACGTTGTCAGACAACCGGAAAATGCCTCCCGCGCGCCGAAGCGGATTCTGCTCCTGGCCAGGAACCGGGGTCTGATGCTGAGAGACCATGCCACGGCCGGCCGCCGTGTGCAATCGACCTTCGTCGAATGCATGCCAATCTGTCCTGTCTCGTTATCGTTGTCATGACTGGCGGACGAACGGTCCCGTACGATCGCGGCGGGCGGCGCGAGTACAGGCCGGCCAGTGCAGAGTCCAAAGTGGATGGTGGAAACCCGGTCACCGGCCCGGCCGGCCGGTTCTTGGGTAAGGCCTTGACCCGGCGAGCGGGCGGGATCGCTGCCAGTCGGGCCCTCGGCAACGAAGCGCGGAAAGGGCGAAGGGCAACACGTCGCGAGAACCGAAATTTCGGTAACACTGAATTCTTTTCGCATTTCGGTGGTGTTCTGACTAACGGCAAGCGACCCGGGTCGATGCTCACGGTCCACTCTGGACTTCGGCGACCACGCCGGGTAAAGTCCTGCGCCCGCGTTCCTGACAGCACGTGATCGTTCTCGGTCGCCGGCCAGTACAACCCCGGGAAGTGCCGATGCCCTTTGTGCCAATGGAACTTTCGCCACGGCAGTGCGGACCCGGTCATCGCGACGTCCATACCAAGCCAGCTGTAGACGCGCTCTACGCCTGCAGGTGAAGGGCGCGTACGCGCACGAAGACCTCGTCGGCGTCCACCGTGACCATCGCGACCTTCCCACCTGTCTGCGACCGGAAAAGTGCTGGCAACTGGACGAATACACCCACTCGCCGAGTGGGCGGAGGAACTTCGACGGCGCGTCGGGCGACGGCAACCGAACGTCGCAGTGATACCGGGCGCCTGCAACGAATCTCATGCTGGATGGCACAAGTGCTATCCAGGTGCCAAGATCACTGAGAAAATGCCAAGATCATTGAGACTCTACATCGGTCGCTTACGCGGTGATGCGGCCTCCTCCGGCGATGTCGTCTCCGGGGTAGTGGATCTTGCGGGTGCCGATGGGGGTGCCTCGGGTGGGGGCGTCGATCATCGTGTACCTGCTGCGTGGCCTGCTGCATGGTGGGTTGTGCGGGCGGCGGATGCAGGGACAACAAAGCAAGGAGACCTTGTATTACCGCTGCCGGTTCCCGACCGAGTACGGGTTGGCGAACAAGGTGCGGCACCCGCGCAATGTGTACCTGGCCGAGCGGGAACTGATCGAGCCGCTGGATCAGTGGCTCACTACAGCCTTCGCGTCGCACCGGTTGACGGACACGATCGAGGCTCTCTGTCACGCTCAGCCTGACGGCGATCACGACCCGGGGCCTCGGCTGCTTCTCGGCTGATCGAGGAGTGCGACCAGAAACTCGCACGGCATCGCGCCGCTCTCGAAGCTGGCGCCGATCCGCGGATGGTGGCCCAGTGGATGGCCGAAGTACAAGCGCGCCGTGCGGAGGCGACAGCGCGGTTGCCGTCGGGCGGTGGCCGCAGGCGGATGTCGAAGGACGGGATCGAAACCATCGTGCGGACACTCGGTGATTTACGGCAGGTGATCGCTGATGCCGATCCCGCGGACAAGGCGGAGGTCTACCGCCAGCTAGGGTTTGCGGCTGGTCTACCAACCCGGCAAACGAACAGTGCGAGCCGAGACGGCTCTCGACCCGCACAGTTGGGGGTATGGTCTGTGTCCGAGGGGCGAGCTGAACCAGATCCCCAACCTTGTCCAGGCTACTGACCTGCAACTTCCTTGAGTGTGCGTTCGAATCCCCGGGGAGGCCCGTACGGCAACCCCACGAACACGAAACCGTCCCGCGAACTGCTGATTTCCGCGGTCGTCGAGGGGCGGGCTTGGTTCAGGTCCACAAGCACGGATATCCGGGCGCACCAATAGTCCTGTGACCATCCACATCGGACACCACCGACGTCGAGGCGGCTCGCGGGCTCGGGTGCGTGCAGGTTCTCACCACCCATGTCGACGGTGTTGTTGCACAGGAACATCCGTGCGTTCTTCGCGGGGCCGCCGGGGTGTCAGAACGCGCTGCGGACGGTGCCGCCGTCGACGCGGATCGTCGCGCCGCTGATGTACTCGGCGTGCGGGCCGCACAGGTAGGCGACCGCCCCGGCGATCTCCTCGGGCCTGCCGTAGCGGCTCCTGTCGTTGGGCACGATCTCGCGGACGGAGTTGTACTCGATCTCTTCCCAGGTCTGCCCCCAGCCGCGCTCCGGTGACAGCGCGGTCAGGAAGTCCCGGACCGCGGGAACGAGGATCGCGCCGGGCGCGACGATGTTGGAGGTCACGTGCGTACCGGCCAGGTCGCGGGCCAGGGATACCGCCAGATTGTGCCGGGCGGCCAGTGACGCGTTGTAGTGCGGATGGCTGTCGAACGGCTGCGTTCCCAGCCCACCTCCGATGGTGACGATCCGTCCGTAGTCGCGTTGGCGCATGGCGGGGACGAGCCGCTGGATCATCCGCACGCCGGAGACGACGTTGACGTTGTAGGTGTGCAGCCAGATATCAGAGGTGGTCTCGCCCCAGTTCAGGTGTTCGTAGGCGCCGGCGTTGTTGACCAGGATGTCGACGACGCCGCCGGCGAGCGCCTGCTCGGCGGTCCGGTCCGCCCCGGTGTCGGTGCCGAGATCGCCCACCGCGACGGCCGCCTTGCCGCCGTTCTCGATGATCGAGCCGGCGACCTCCTGCGCGCGTTGGGCGCTACGGCCGTGGATCACGACTTCGGCACCCTCGGCGGCGAGCAGCCGAGCGGTGGCTTCACCGAGCCCGGCCGTCGAACCGGTGATCAGGGCGCGACGACCCGTGAGTTGTAAGTCCATGGGAAATTCTCCGATCCAGGCAATGTCTACACTTGTATACTACTCACAGTTAAGTTGCCGCTTGTATACTTTTCGGTATGAGCCGCCCCACACCCCGCCCCCGCAACGCCGCCGCGACGCGACAGGCCATCCTCGACTCGGCCGTCACGGCGTTCACCCGCCACGGATACGACGGTGTCGGTCTCCGCGAGATCGCGGCCGCGGCCGGCGTGACGGCGATCCTGGTCAACCGTTACTTCGGCTCCAAAGAAGCCTTGTTCACCGAGGTCGTCGCAGTCTCCTTCGCCCAACCCACGATGATCCCGGGGAAACCGGGAGACACGACCGACCTGGCCGTCCAGATCGCCCGCGCTCTCGTCGCCCGCACCGCCGCGGACGCCGACCATCTGGGCCCGTTCGAGCTGATGCTCAAGTCGGCGGCCAACCCGAAAGCCGCGGAGATCATGCGTGCCGGCATCCGCGAAAACGTCGGCGCGCGGTTCACCGGCGCTCTGCACGGCGCTCATGCCGGGCAACGTGCCGAGCTGGGGCTGGCCTTGCTGGCGGGTACCTGGCTGATGCGCCGGATCATCGGCACCCCCGCACTGCGTGAAGCCGATCCCGAACAGCTGACGGATCAGGTCATCCGCGTCCTCACCACGATCGTCGAGCCACACACCGACCCGGGACCCGTGCCCGGCTGACCCGGCGTCGGCGCCACTGGTGCCGCGCGAGCAGAGAGCGGCAGGTCGTCGCGCCGACGACGTCGATCGCGTGTATGCACCGTGGCGGCACGCTGGATTCATGTCCGACACCACTTCCGGGGAATCCCGGGCACTTGCCCTGCCGAACCTGCTGCGGAGCGCGATCGAGGCCGCGCGGGACGAAGCCGGCAAGCTCGGCCGCCTGCCGGGTCACCTGATCGCCGAACTGCGCGATGCGGGTGCCTTCAGCCTGTTCACCCCTGCCGAGTACGGCGGGCTGGAGGTTTCGCTCACCACCGCGCTGACCGTCTACGAGCGGTTCGGCCGGATCGACACCTCGGCCGCCTGGGTGGTGTGGAACGCCAACTTCGGCTTCACCGCGGCGATGCTCGGCGAGGCGGGCGCGGCGAAGGTCTGGGCCGGTGGCCCGGAACCGGTACTGGCGAACGCGGGCCAGCCGGGCACCGCCGTCGCGGTGGACGGCGGGTACCGGCTCTCCGGGCATTGGCGCATCGTCAGCGGGATCGAAGCGGCCGAGTGGTTCGTCCCGCTCGGCGTCGTGATGGACGGCGAGCAGCCCGCGACGACCGAGGCGGGCGGACCGGACGTACGGCTGTTTCACGTTCGCCAGGACCAGCTGAAGATCGAGCACACCTGGAACGTCAGCGGCCTGCGCGCGACCGGCAGTCACGGGGTGGTGATCGAGGACGCGTTCGTCCCGGCCGAGCTGACCGCGAGGATCGACACCCCGCTGCGCCTGGACCGGCCCCCATACCGGCTCAACCCCATCCTCCTGGTCTTCGCCGGCTGCACCGCCGTCGCGCTGGGCACGGTCGAGCAGGCCATCGACGAACTGGTCGCGCTCGCGCCCGGCAAGACGACTCCGTTCGGTGGTCTGCTCGCCGAGCAGCCCCACGTCCAGGAATCATTGGCCCGCCAGGAAACCGCGGTACGGGCCGCGCGGCTGTTCCTGTTCGACGTGGCCCGGCGGATCGACGAGACCGCCGGGCGCGCCGAGCCGTCCACCCCCGCCCTCCATGCCGATCTGCACTCGGCCATGGCCCACGCGGCCGTCGTCGGCAGGGAGGCTCTGGTCGCGATGTACCAGCTGGGAAGTTCCACCTCGCTCTACCGGGGCAACGCTCTCGAGCGGCTGTACCGCGACGGGATGGTGGCGCTGCAGCACGTCAACCAGGCCCCGGAATTCTTCGGCGGTTCGGGACGCGTGCGGCTCGGCCTGGAACCCGGTTTGCCGTTGTTCTGACGGCACTGTGCCGGGGTGTCCAGGGGGTGGTCGTCAGCGTGCTCGCCCGGGAACGGTGATGGTCTGGTATTCGGTGTAGGTGCCGAGCCCGACCGCGCCGTACTCCCGGCCGAGACCACTGGCCTTGAAACCGCCGAACGGGCCGTCGAACCCGATGGGGGCGCCGTTGATCGTGACGGTGCCGGTGCGTACGCGGCGCGCGATTTCCAGCGCGTGCGCGGGGTCGGCCGACCACACGCCGCCGGACAGGCCGTACTCGGAGTCGTTGGCGATGCGGACCGCGTCGTCTTCGTCGTCGTAGGCGATGACGACCAGGACCGGGCCGAAGATCTCCTCCTTGGCGATCCGCATCGAGTTGTCCACGTCGGCGAACAGCGTTGGCGTGACGTAGAAACCGCTTTCCAGTCCCGCCGGCACTTCCGGACCTCCGGTGACGAGCCGAGCGCCTTCGGAAACGCCGATCCGGATGTAGTCGAGTACGCGCTGCTGCTGATCGCGGCGGACCATCGGGCCGATGAAGGTCGACTCGCCGGCCGGGTCGCCGACGCCCAGGGACTCGACGAGTTCCTTGAGGCCGGCGACGATCTCGTCGTAGCGGCCGCGCGGTGCGAGGATGCGGGTCTGCGCGATGCACGATTCGGCGTTGTTCAGCAGGGAGCCGAACTTGACACCCTGGATCGCGGCGTCGATGTCGGCGTCGGGCAGGATGATCATGGCGGACTTGCCGCCCAGTTCCAGGCTGACCCGCTTGAGCTGCTCCCCGGCCAGCGACGCGATGCGGCGGCCGGCGCGGGTCGAGCCGGTGAAGGCGATCTTGTCGACGTCCGCGTGCTTGACCAGGTGCTCGCTGGTCTCGCGGTCGGCGGGCAGCACGCTGATTACGCCCTCGGGCAGACCGGCCTCCGCCAGCAGCCGGGCGAGCAGGTTCATGCTGAGCGTGTTCTCGGGCGAGACCTTGAGGACGACCGTGTTGCCGGTCAGCAGCGCGGGCAGGATCTTCGCCATGGCCGACGAGAACGGTGAGTTCCACGGGATGATCGCGGCCACGACGCCGACCGCCGCGCGGCGCACGATCGAGCGGAACGGCGCGCCCGGATCGGACGGCTGAAGAGTCTCCTCCCAGGCGAACTCCTCGGCCGCCTTCAGGTAGGCGTTCGCCTGACGGGTCAGGCCGGGCTGGCCCGCCTTGGTGAACCACAGGGCCGAACCGTTCTCGGCCGAGATGAGTGCCGCGATCTCCTCGGCGTGCTCCTCGCGGAGCTTGACGAGCCTGCGGATGACCGCGATCCGTTCCGCGGGCGAGGTGCGCGGCCACGGCCCTTCGTCGAAGGCCTTTCGGGCGGCGGCGACGGCGCGGTCGATGTCGGCGGGCTGCGCCTGCGCGGCGCGGCCCAGCACCGACTGGTCGTGCGGGGACCGGATGTCCATCAGCTCCGCGCTGCTCGGCGTGGCCCACTCGCCGCCGATGAAGAGATGCTCGTAGGTGATCACTGAGGCCTCCTTCAGGCTGTTCTGTCTCATAAATGTAGCAGTTCTGATGAGTTAGTGGCACAGATGTGAGGCAGAAGACGGAGAGTGTGGCCGGACGGTCGTTCACCAGGGCAGGGGGCCTTCGTCGTTGTGGAAGCGGCCCGTCCCGTTGCCTTCGGTTGCCCAGTAGACGGACGCGCGGGCGCCTTCGTCGACGGTGCGGACACCGGCGAAACCGTTGAGGTCCGTCGCGGTGTAGCCCGGCGTGACAGAGTTGACCTGAATATGCGCCAGCGTGGGATCGTCGAGGAAGGCGTTGGCGTACTTGACGGTGAGCATGTTCACCGCCGCCTTCGCCGCGGAGTACACAAAGGACTCGTGCGAGCGGGCGAACATCGAGCCGGGCTCCGTGGTTTTGCTGAACATCGCCGAATCGCTGGCGACGTTGACGACCCGGGCTGCGGGGGACTTCCGCAGCAGCGGGAGCATCGCGTGGGTCACGCGGATGAGGCCGAACACGTTGGTCTCGAACTCGGGGCGCGCGTCCTCGCCGGTGACGTCGGTGGCGGGCTTGCGGATCAGCATGCCGGCGTTGTTGACCAGGACGTCCAGACGGCCGTACTCGCGGTCGATGTGCGCCGCCGCGGCCTGGACGGAGCTGTCATCGGTGACGTCCAGGCGTACCGGGTGGACGATGATCCCGGACCCGGCCAGTTTTCCGGCCGCCCGGGCGCCCTTTTCCGGGTCACGGCTGCCGAGGAGCACGGTGTGGCCCAGTTCCGCCAGCCGGCGTGCGGTGGCCAGTCCGAGGCCCTTGTTGGCGCCGGTGACCAGGGTGATCTTGGTGGGGGACATGTGCCTGCCTCGCAAAAGAAGAAGTGAAAGTACCCCTACACTTTAAGCGTAGGTAGACTACGGTTGTCAACCCGAGGAGGTGTCATGGAGGTTTCCCTGCCCACGCGCCGTCCGAAGCGGACGGACGCACGACGCAACTTCGACGCGCTGGTGACGGCGGCCCGGGAAGCGTTCGCGGACAACGGATCGCAGGTGTCCCTGGAGGACATCGCCCGGCGGTCCGGCGTGAGTATCGCCACGCTGTACCGCAATTTCCCGACGCGGGAGGACCTCGTCGAGGAGGTTCACCGGGAGGAGGTCGAAAAGCTCTGCCGGGCGGCGTCCGGGCTCGACGACCTCGACCCGTGGGACGCGTTGGTGACCTGGCTGCACCACTTCACCGACTACATCGGCACGAAGCTCGTCTTCGCCGACGCGCTCAACCGCACCACGGGCGGCTTCCAGGCCTGCCGCAAGGCGATGCGGGACGCGGGTCGCCCGCTGGTGGAACGAGCCCAGCGGGCGGGTGCCGCGAATCCGGACATGACGATCGACGATGTGCTGCGGCTGGTCGCGGGCATCAGCACCATCGAGTACGTCGACGACGTCCAGCGCGGGCGCGTCTTCGCCCTGGTGCTCGCCGGTATGCGCGCCCCGGGGCGCTAGCCCCGCCGAGCGCGCGGCGGGTCACCGCGGTGTCCACTGTGGATGGACGGTCGACGAGTGCCCCGGGGCGGGCGACGCCGCCGCGCGGATCAGACCAGGGAAGCGCGGGCCGCGCTGATCCGCGCGTGCATGCGCCGCAGGCCGGGGCCGGGCTCCAGCCCCAGGTCGTCGTCGAGCAACCGGGCGATCCGCCGATAGGCCGACAACGCGTCGTCTTGGCGGCCTTCGCTGTCCAGTGCCCAGATCAGCAGCTCCCACAACCGCTCGCGGTAGGGCTCGCGTGCCGTGGCCAAGGTCAGTTCGGCGATCGTGTCCGCGCAGTGGCCCTGGCCGATGTCCAGTGCCCAGAGTTCCTCCGTCGCCGACGCCCGCAGCTGCTCCAGCCAGGTGCGGCGGCCCTCGAAGAACGGGCCGCCCAGACCGCCGAGCGCGGGCCCGCGCCAGAGCGCGAGCGCACCGCGCAGCAGCCGCGAGGCCTCGGTGTCCTGGCCGCGGGCGCAGGCCTCGCGCGCCTCGGCCGTGGCCTGGCGGAACATCGTCACGTCGACCGCGGCGGGGTCGACGAGCAGCTGGTAGCCGCGGCCGGCGGACCGGATCTCCGCCTCCGTGCCCCGCCCGGCTGCGCCTGCTTCGGCCAGTAGCCGGCGCAGCCGCGAAATGTACGTGCGCGTGGTGACGATCGCGCTGCGCGGCGCCTCGGCGCCCCACAACCCGCCCACGATCTCGTCGAGCGTGAGCTGCCGTCCCTCGCTGAGCAGCAGGAGAGCGAGCACCCCGCGCTGCTGCGGGGATCCTGCGTCCAGCTCCTGACCGTCGTGCCAGATCCTGATGGGGCCCAGCAACCCGAAACTCACCCCGGCCATGATGGTTTCCCCGCCCTTTCGCGATGCGCGAGATTGTGAAGTCGAGCCACGGCGACGCCGACCGGCCCTGTCACCACTGTGACAGAAGCACCGGGACGGCTTCGCGGGAACCCGCCGCATCGCGTTTCGTGGACAGGACGTCTACAGGTTGTCTACACCACTGCCCTAGGAATGGTGCGCTGACGGGAAAGTGTGACGGACGAGAGGTACGCGGTGGGCAAGGACGTCGTCACCGCAAGGGGTTGCGGGACACCGTCGGCCGTCCTGACGATGGGGCGACGTACAGGCACAGCGTCAGGTGACGCTCGCGAGGGCCGTTCCGGCAGGCCTACTTTCCGGGTATGCGGAGCCAGGCAGTCGTGATTGGACGGCAACACGCGGATTCGGCTCAGTGCCGGTTCACCATTCTCGGACCGCCCGGGCTCAGCCGCGGTGACGCGGAGCTGGATCTGGGCGCGCCGCAACAGCAGGCGGTGCTGATGCTGCTTCTCGTGCGCAGCGGGACTTTCGTCCGGATCGGCGAGCTCATCGACGGCCTGTGGGGCGATCGGGCCCCGGCGACCGGTGAGGCCGTCATCCGGACCTACATCTCGCGGATCCGCCGGGTGTTCTCCGAGCACGGCCTGGGTTCGGCGATCCGCTCGCAGTCCGGCGGCTACATGCTCGACCCGTCGTTGTTCGTGCTGGACGCGGCCGAGTTCACGCGGCTGGTCGAGACGGCGCGGCAGGAACGCGTGGGCGGTGCCGTGCCGGATGCGGCCGCGCACCTGCGCGAGGCGCTCGACCTGTGGACGGGCACCGCGCTGGCCGGAGTGCCGGGCGAGGCGGCCGAGCGGGAACGCTCCCGCCTGGAGCGGCTGAAGCTGACCGCCGTGCAGGAACTGCTGCAGTTGCGTCTGGAGATGGGCGAGCACGCCGAGGTGGTGGCCGAGGTGCCGCTGCTCATCCAGCTGAACCGGCTGGAGGAGCCGCTGTACGAGATCTACCTGCTGGCGCTCTACCGCAGCGGCCGTCGCGCCGAGGCGCTGGAGGTCTACCGGATGGTCTACGACCTGTTCGGCAAGGAGCTGGGCGTCAGCCCTGGCCCGCAGCTGCGGGCCATTCACGAGAAGATTCTGCGGGCCGACACCGACGCCGAGGACGAGTTCGTGCCCGCCCCGCGGCCCCGGGTGACCACGCCGCCTGCCGGGGAGCCACCGGGCGAATCGGCCGGCGCGGCACTGGACCGCAACGTCGGTTCCCGGTTCGTCGGGCGGGACGCCGAGCGCGCGGCGTTCGCCGCCATGCTCGAACGCGGTCGCGGCGAAGGCCTCGAGGTGTTCTTCGTGTGCGGTCACGCGGGCATCGGCAAGTCGACCCTGCTGCGCCGGTACAGCGACGACGCCGTGGCCGCGGGCCGAACGGTGTGGCATCTGCATGACCTCACGACCGCGGAGCTGCGGGAACGTCTCGAACAACTCGCCAAAGGAGTCGCGGGGACCTCCGCCGGCCCGGTCGTCCTCGTCGACTCCTTCGAGCGGCACGTCGAACTCGAGCCGTGGTTGCGCGACACCTACCTCCGCACGCTTCCCGCCGATTCGATCGTCGTCGTGGCGGGCCGGGCCGGGCCCAGCGTCGCGTGGATCACCGACCCGGCGTGGTCCGGCGCGATCGTGGCGCGGCAGCTGGAAGCCCTCAGCGCGGCGGAGTCGGCGGCGCTGGTCGAGGCGCGTGGTGCCGACGCCGGGTTCGCTCCGTCCATTGTGGATTTCGCGGCGGGTAACCCGCTCGTGCTGTCGCTGGCCGCCGAGGTCGGCCGGAGCATGTCGCACACCGGGCAGCCGTCACGGCGCGAGGCCGTGCGGTTCGTGGTCGACGCGGTGCTGGACACTCTGCTCGACGACGTTCCGTTTCGATTCGATGGCCAGTGCTTGCGCCCGCAGTGTGGCGGCTTGTTCCCGCGCCATGCCGACGAAGTCCTGGTCGAACTTGCCCAGCTCGTAACCGGCGCGGAAGAAGTTCCTCCCTACCGCGCCACCGACGCCGTTGGCGACGTCCGCGCCCAGCTTCGGCAGCGCGAGGCCGGAACCGGCGAGCTGATCGCCGAAGGCTTCCCACTCGTCCGCGAGGGCGCGCAGGGCGTCTTCGTCTCCGCGCGGCCACAGACCACCGAAGACCGGTACCAGGAGCCAAGCCAGCTCCTTCGGCATCTCCAACGACACCCGAACACCCCCTCCCGGACAAGCCACCGCACCGGAAACGCTCCTCTCACGACGTCCACAGCCCGTATACGAACGGTCGACGGCGAAAGCGCCGTCCTTGCGCGCGTGCTCGCCGTCCGGAGGTAAAACACCACGGTGATGTAGCGGATATCCGTACCAAGCGCTACATCGGCGAGTATCTTGGTGACGATGAGAGCCGACGCCGCGCGTAACCTCGAGCTCGTGCTGACCACGGGGGCTCGCATGCTCGCCGACGAACCCGCGACCAGCGTCGCCGCGATCGCGGCCGAGGCGGGCGTGGACCGCCGCACCGTGTACCGGCGGTTCGCCGGACGGGACGAACTGCTGGCGGCGGTGTACGAGGCACGGCTGGACGCGATCGAGGCGGCGATCGAGGCCGCCCGGCTCCGCGTGGCGCCTGTGCCGGTCGCGCTGCACCGGTACGTCGAGGGGATCATCGGCGTGAATCGCAAGTGGCCGGTCGAACTCAGCAAGATGCGGGCGGTGCCGGAGATCTGGGAGCGGCGGCTGCGGGCGGTCGACGAGGTCGAACGGTTTCTCCAGCGGGCCACCGAGGACGGATTGCTCCGCCCCGGCCTGCCTGACCGCTGGCCGGGGCGTGTGCTCGGGCAGCTGCTGCGCTTGGCGTCACGCGAACTCCCCGACCTGAGCGACGCGCACGCCGCTGATGTCGTTGTCGATACGTTCCTGCGGGGCTTCGGCGCGGAGCAGGCGGGCGCAAGCCGTACCAGTTGAGCCTCGCAACCGGGAACGGCGGGAGCTCAGTTCCCTTCGCGCGGGGCCATGAGCAGCGGCATCCGCCGGAGGTCGTCCAGGGTGAGCCGGAACCCGGCCAGCGCGCACACCACGCGCCAGTTCCGGCCGCAGTCCAGATACTCCTCGTCGATGTCGTCGATCCCGTCGTCCGGGTCTTCGAGACCGGAGGCGCGCAGGTCGGCGAGGTCGAAGAAGCCGGCCGCGTCGACCGCGGGACGGAGCTCGGCGGGCAGCCGGTCGCCGTCGAGTTCGGGATCGATGCCTTCCGCGGTGCTGAACACCAGCATCCCGTCGACGCCGTAGTCGAGACCGGTGTCGCCGTCGATGGTCCAGTTCGCCATCGCCGCCACACCACCTGCCGCTGACAGCACGGCCGCCGCCTCGATGTCGTCCGGCCCGGCGGCGTAGGTCAGGCCCGCGTCGTCGTAGACGAACGTCCAGGCGCCGGCCCGCCCTGCCAGCAGAACGGTTCCGTCCTCCGGCGCGTCCGTGCCGAGTGCGGCCTGCGGCAGGCTGGTCCACTCGTCCGGCCTGGCCGCGGGCAGGACGCACGGGACGATCCGGTCGGGTTCGGCACCCAGAACCCGCAGCGCGGTCCGGGGAACGAGGTCGCGGACCACGTGCACCAGATGGTTCGGGTCGTCGCCGGCCAGCTCCTTGGACCAGACCGGGAAGCCGGACTCGTCGAGGGTGCCGGGCGGGAAGCCGGGTGTCGCCATGGGACGGAGTCAACCTGGGGCGGGTGGACGAACGATCGACAGCCGCCGTATACGCGCGGTCGACAAGTCCGGTGAGACCGGGGACCGGCCACTGACGGGCCGCATCGCCGTCGTCACGGGAGCCTGCCGATCGACCATGCGGATCCTCGGGGATTCCGCTGGATCGGGCGCCGTGGCGGTCACAGTTTTGGCGTTCCATTGGGGTTGGTGCCGTGGTCTTGAGTGTCGCGAACGCTCCGTTCGGGACGTTGATCGTCGGCAACGGCGCGTTCTCGCCTCGGGACGTCAGGTCAGAGGAGGTAGGCGGCGGTCGTGGCGACGGCAAAGATTCCCCAGGCAATGGTGACCCAACGAAAGGGGGAGTGGCCTTTGCCGAGTGCATTGCCGGAGCCAATAGCGCCGACGAGCAGCCCTGCCACCAGCCCCAGCCCCGGTAGGCCGGCGACGAGGCCTGGGCCCAGGGCCATGCAGGGTGTGCTGCGCTCTGAGCCGCTGCGGCGAGCGTCGTCACCCCGGATCTCAACTGCGTCCACATCGAGTACCGGGCGATGGCCACGGCTTCATCCTAAATGAGATTCTCGATCTGCTCGTGAAAAGAGTCGAACACTATCGATATCTGGTGAATATCGCCCCCGAGCGCCATGAACGCCGGTTTGTCTTCACGGTTCGAGGACGGGCGCAGATCCGGCCGGCCCGAGGTATTGGGACATCACAGAACTCTTCAATGCGGATGCCGATTCAGCACGAACCGATGACATGCTCGCGCAGATCACCGCACCGAGTCGAACGAACCGATGCGCTTATTCACATACTGGTACAACGCTTCGGGGTCCCGACAGACCACCATGGCCACGAGGTTGGCGGTTCCGGTGATCAACAACGCCGGGAACACCGATCATGGGATAGACCCTCTGGTTGAGCCACCACGAAGTCGCACGAGGTAGTTGTGCCGTGGGCCTTGCGCAGGGCTAGTCCGACTGTCGCCTGCCACTGTTGTGGGACCACCACGTCGCCAGTCATGGGACCACCGACAGCAGCGCAAACGTGGAACAGGCTCTCGTGCCGTCGGTTGGCGAAGGCCGTGTTTCCGAACGGCCGGTACGCGGCATGTGCGGACGTTCGGGTGCTGGATGTGGGTTCCGGGTTGGCCGTGTCCGGGGTTGGGTCAGGGTGCGCCGCGACAGAGTGTGCGGTAGGGCGGGCAGCCGTAGGCGGTGCGATAGTGGTGGGCGAAGCGGCCGGGATGGAAGAAGCCCCAGCGGGCGGCGATCTCGGTGACCGTGGCGCCGGTGGTGGGATCGGCGGCCAGCAACTCCCGGTGTGCGTGCTGGAGGCGGGCCTGGCGGAGATATCCCATCGGGGTGGTGCCGAGGTGGCGGCGGAAGGCGTGCTGGACGGCGCGGATGGTGGTGCGTGCGGTGGCGGCGACGTCCGCGGCGCTGATGTCTTCGTGGGCGTGGTCGTCGATGAACGTGATCGCCCGGCGCAGGGCGGCCGGGCGCGCGTCGTGGCGGTCCTCGATGGTGGGGTCGGTCAGCGCGGTGCTGGGGAAGGCGGTCAGCACCGTGGCCGCCAGCAGCTGGGACGCGGTGGAGGCGATCAACGGGGCGTCCCGGATCGCCGGGTCGGAGGCCACCTGCTCGCGCAGGAACGCCATGGTGTGCAGCAGATGGCGCCCGGCGGCGGGGGAGATCGGCCGGTGACCGGTCAACCGCACCGGCTCCGCGGTGCGGGCGGGCGCGGTGTCGGCCACCCGGGACAGTAATGACGGTTCCAGCAGGGCGCAGCTGTAGCGCGCCCTGCTGATCCGGCCGGCGAAAGGCAGCTCAGGCAGGGCGGCCAGGAACACCTCGCCCGGGCCGTGGCTGTCCCGGACACCGCCGACGTCCCAACGTGGGAAGGAACCGGACTCCACCACGAGCGCGCAGAAGCGGCCCGTCGGGTTGACGACGTAGTCCAGTTCGAGGTCGAAGTCCACCTGGTCCAGGCTGACCGGCCCCAACGGGTACTGGGTGATCCGGGCCCGGTACGGCTGCTCCTGACGGCCGTTGAACCGCGACGACGCGTAGCTGGCGCTGCAGAACTCCTCGATCTCCTCCAGGTCGCGGCTCTCGAAACCTACGTTCACAGTCTTCCCATATCCCCGTCACCGGTAACCCATCGTTGACGGGGGCAGGGTGGCGGTGTCGCGTCAATCATCGAGGCGCTCCTTGGCGGGCACGGCGGCGCGGGTCCTGGCATCGCCTGTGGGGCACCAAGACTGGCCCTGCCCGCCCACGAACGACAGCCCTCAGCCGGGGTGACCACCCGGTCGGAGCACAGACCCGGGACACGGTGTCGGCGGACGTCGCAGCGGTCGAGGCTCGGGTGCCGTGCGATGGAACGCCGCGGGGGAGTGGGAGGTGTCCGAGCGTCTGGCTCATCCGCCATTGGTCGACGAGATGACATTCATCGCCGTGCAGCGGATCCGCGCCGGGCGGCATACGAAGGACGGCGGTACGCGCGAGTACGTGTTGTCCGGGCTGGTTGTGTGCGGGGTGTGTGGTCGGCGGATGGAGGCGCTTTGGGTTCACGGCCGCGCGGGGTATCGGTGCCGTCGCGGGTACAGCACCGCCGCACCGCGACCGGACGACGGGCCGCGCAACGTCTACGTCCGCGAGGAACATCTTCTGCAGACTGTGGCAGGTCTGTTTCCGGCGGACGGACGGGCCGGCGACCGCAGCCCGCGCGAGATGCGGGAGAACCTGTGTCGTCGCGGGCTGGAAATCTGCTGCGGTCGCGAGACTCGCGAACTCCGGCCAGCTGTCGCGCGACAGACTGTCTGCCCGGCACAACCACCGGACCAGCTCACTCTCGAGCTCGACTGCAGCCGCCACGCAGGGACAGCACCGGACAGAGGCCGCCGAAGAGGTCTATCGTGCATTCCCGCCGTCGACGAGCGACCGATACCATCAGACTGCGGTAGCCGTGTACTGGCACAAATTTACCCTACGGATCCGAAACCCGTGGGGTAAGGGAGTCTCCGAGACTCGAATACATGTTCGTAGCATCCCTGCGCAGGATGCGTGTTCATGCGACGGACCATAGCTGTAGATCATGGCCGAGCGCCAGCCGGTGTTCATCGATCTCGCTGGTCAAGATGCTTATCTCTCAACGGGTTTGGGTCAGTAAGTGGTGTCGGGTCGGTGCTCTGATGGTGCCTGAGAGGTTGCCGCAGTCATCATCGAGGTGTTCAAGTTGCCCTCGAAGCAGCTAGAGCGCCTGGTGCGGGCGCCTTGTCCAGGCGTCCCACGTGCTGTTCGTGGATACTCGTTGGTGCGGGAAGATTCACCGACTTTGTGGTCCGAGGACGATCATGCGTGTTAACCACAACGCTCACGCTGGGTGACTGGTGAGGCACGCTGATCAAGGCGGTATGGGAGCGGCAGCGGGCTGTGTCAACGCCGGGCGCTCGGTGCGGCTACTTCGTGGCAAGTGTGACGGCGGCGACGAGTGCGGACCCGGTGCCGGCCATGGCGCTGACAGCTGCAGCGGCGTTGGCTGTGTTGCTCCAGAATTTGCCGAACAATTCGCCCCATTTGCTGGCGCGAAATGCCATTTTCAGCTTCTGCGACTTGTGCTCGCGTAGGGAACATCCAAGCAGCAACCCGTTGGAGTTCCGGCGGCAGGCGAGTCCTTCGCGTGTCGTAGCCATACACCATGTAGGCACCGCAAAGAGCGTGTACAGGATGGTCAGGGACGAGGCGATCAGGATGAAGGCCGCGCTCATGTTGCCCGACGTCCAGCCGTACACGATGACCGGCAACAACAGGTAGCCGAAGTAGCGGCCTACGATCCCGGACGACTTCTTCCGTTTCCTCCCCATGTGTTCCTATCGTAAGGTCCACTCCCGTCCGGTAAAGACCCTGAATGTGTGCGGTCCTGACGGATCACAATCACCTGACACTGAAGAACGCCAGTGTAACTGGTTCTCCTGCCAAGCAAACGTACTCGCCTGGACTAGACCGCGACTACGTTCGGTGACATCCGCTGATCTGGCCGCCAAATCCAACCAAACCGCCATGAAGCCCTAGCGGGATCAGAGAGCCAGCCGTTCAGGCGGAAGTGTTGCGCAGTCGGAGGGCGCAGCCGCCGACTGTCGGTGCTGGCTGCTGTCTCAAGCGGCGGGACGGCGGCGCCGAGCAGTGTCTGACGTGATTACTGGGCTGAGCGGTGGTCCCAGTGGGCTTCGGCTCTGGTCAATGCGTCCCGGATTCGTTGCGGCTCGCCGCTGCCGGTGGTCGGCAACCGCAGCAGGGGTAAGTCGTGCACGCGCAGGATCTCGTTCTTGAGTACATCCCGCTTCAGCTGCGTCGGCTTGTTTTCGTGGAATTCGAACCCGTCGACCTCGATGGCCAGCAGTGGTCGGTTGGTGACCCGGTTGTACACGACGAAGTCGAGGGACGCTCGGTTTCTCACGTAGGCGGCTTGGTCCGGGGTGAGCCGCTCGAGGTTGGGCAGGAGATTCTTCAGGAGGACCTGGGGAATCGCCGTCAGGTGCGTATAGTCCGGCTCGGTGAAGATGTCGTTCAGCACGGTCCAGATGATGTTCTCGGATGGGTATTTGAACTTCTTCCCCAGTCGTGCGGCGAGCGGGCGCAGTCGCTGCGAGTACGCGGAGTAGAGCAGGTCGAAGACGGAGACCACCGCGCTGTCGACGACTTCGTCGCCGGGGTTGTGGTAGCGGATGTAGCCGACCAGGTCCTGGATGTGCCGGCTGGTGGGCAGCATGTCGTTGTTGGTCACGAGGATGAACCGCCGAATCGCCCGCGACACCGCGACATTGATCATCTGCGGGTCGTCCACGAAGGGCAGCCCGGTGCGGCCGCGCCAGGTCTCGTCCAGAACTGTGGTCAGGATGACTACTTGTTTCTGCCGGCCCTGGAAACGGTGGATGGTGTCGGCTTCGACCTGGTCGAGCACGTCACTGGTCTTGTCGGCCTGCAGGCGGTAGGGCGTGGTGACCCCGATGTCGGTGTCGGCGAAGCCCGGGCAGTGGTCGCGGATCACCTCCTGGGCGATGATGTCCACCTCGCGTTGGTTGGAGCGGCCTCCCCCGCGGTGCTGGCGCATGTGATTGCCCTCGACGGTGCGCACCACGATCATCGGCTGCTCGGCGCCGCCGGTGGTGTACGGGATCAGGTCGCCGTCGTAGAACTTCTTGTTGCAGAATCCGATGATGACCGGGTCGCACCGGTAGTGCTCCCGTAGCAGCGCACTGGGCAGCTCGGCCCCGTACATTTCCGACAACGAGGACAGGAGATTGTGCCGCCGGCAGTCGTAGGCCGGCATCGGCGGCGTGAGGTCGGCCGCGGCCTCGACGGGGATAGGCGGGAGTTGCTTCTGGTCGCCGACAACGACGACATTGCGGGCGCACGACATCGCCAGACCGGCCGTCAGCAGGTTGACCTGGGAAGCCTCGTCGATGATGAGGTAGTCGAGCAGGTATCCGTCGGAGATGCTGGCCCGCAGCGAATGGCAGGTGCTCAGCAACGCCGGGTAGTCCTCGATGAAGCTCGCGAACGCACGGCCGCTTCGGTAGGAATCCGCGTCATAGGTGGTCCGCGCCAGTTTCCGGTATCGATCGGCGAGCTCGGCGTGGAAGAACCGGGCCGACAACTGCTGGTGTTCTCGGGCGAGCCGGTCGAAGTCGGCGCGCCGCAGCCGACCGTCGACCAGTTCGATCTCCCGTTCCAGTTCGGCGATTCGCCGGGTGTAGTACGCCAGCTGCAGCCGGAGCACGACGTCGGTGTCGGCCGGGTCGAGCGACTGCAGGGACCCGTACTTGAAGTACTTCCCGATCCGCCGGAGCAGCCCGGGGCGCGCGCCCGCCAGTTCCACCTGGGTCTCAGCTAGGTATTCGATGATCCGGTCGGCCGACTTCTTCAGCAGGGGAAGCCGTTCCAGATCGGGAAGTCGTACCTGCTGCAAATGATCTTCGAAGTGCCGCAGTTCGAGCCGGTGGGCATCGAGTGCCTTGCGCCGGTCCGCCCGGACGCGTTCGTCCTCCTGCAGCCCACGCAGGCGCCGGTCCAGCTCCGCCAGCTGTGCCGGCTCAGGCGATTTCGGGGCAGCGGCCACGAACTGTGAGACAGCCGCGTTTCGAATCGTCTGCCCCGCAAAGAACTCCTCTCGCTTCTGTTTGCGGCCGAGGTTGCCGAGCACATGTCCGAACCCGAGTTCGCCGAGTTTGTCGCGGACGTTGTCGACGGCGGCGTTGCCGAACGAGACGATGCCGACGGTCTTGCGCTGCACCGCGACGATGGTGGCGATCAGGTTGAGGATCGTCTCGGTTTTCCCGGTGCCCGGTGGTCCTTCGATCACCGAGACCGATCGGCTCAGGGCGTTCTCGACGGCCTGGCGCTGACTCAGGTTGCAGCGGAACGGAAAGATCGGGGCGACGTCCACCGGCCGCGACACGATCGGCGCTCCGGCAAGGTAGGACCCGAGCGCGCTTTCCGGGTGGACGAAGGTGAGCCGGCCATAGGGCGGTCGCAATGAATCGTCGGCGTCGAGCCGGGAGACGATCGTGCGCCAATAGCGCATCACGTCGTCGACACGCGGGACAGCGGTCCCCGAGGCGATGACGCGGACCTGTCCAGCGGGGTAGGTCTGGTACTTCTCGCCTGCGCGGGTTCGATAGAAGACCCGGCACCACGCGCTGTGGGCGCCGGTGAAGGTGACAGTCTCGGTCGCGCTGTCCCAGATGCTGCCGCCGACTTCGACCCGGTCTTCGCCCGCCATGACACGTTGCACCGGATTGCGCAGGATCTGCACGCGGTCCGGCCCGTAGGTAAAAAGCCTGCTCCGGTTGGCGAAGACGATCCCGATTCGCTGCCCCACGGGCTGAAACTCGTATCGCGCGATCTTTCGGGTCTCGTCCTCGAAGACGCCGGTTTCACGGTTGCGGATCAGCACCATTTCGCTGCGCGGATCGATCACCTCCCCATGCTCCCACAGCAGGCCGACTCGGAAGGCCAGAACGGACGGACGAGCGGGTTCGCAGGAGGATCATTGGCTGGTAGCCGGCAGTCGCTTCAATACCTTCGTGGCTTGAAGTTCGGCGATGTGCTCTGCGGCTCGGCGAGGGGTATGGCCTCCGCGAACAAGGAGCCCGGCTTCGATGTTCTTGGCCACGCCGGACTGGGTGAGATTGGCGCTGGAGACCAGCAGAACGCGGCGGTCGGCGACGGCGAGCTTGGCGTGCATCTTGGACCCTGTTTCGGTGCGCTGCGGGACGGGCCAGTGCCAGAGCTGGACGCCGGGAATCGCGGCGAACGCCGCAGCCGGTTCTGCCCCGACCAGCGCGCTGCCTGCACTTTGCAGGGTCTCGACGACGGTGGTGATCTCGACGCCGCGTGCGCGGGCGTCGGCGAGGGCCGTGCGAATGTCGGGGTGGGGCTTGGCCGAGTAGGTCATGAGCAGGAGTTCATGCCGCGCTTGCGTGATGAGTTCGGTCAGCGCTTGTGCCGTGGCCCGGACGGGTACGGAGTGGCTGCTGGGTCCGGTCCACACGGTTTCCACGCTCACGGCTGCGGTCAGTTGTTCGTAGGCTGCCGCGAGTCCGCGCAGGTAGGCGGCAGCTTCCGCGTTGCCGACGGACTTGTCGCGCGTCGCGAGAACGGGTGCTGCGGTCTCACTCAGGGCGTAGCCGATCCAGTCGAGGACTGCCGCGTCCGGCCAGCCGGATCCGATGCGGTCAGCCAGGCCGCGCAGTGCGGCGACTTCCAGGTGGGGCGCCGCTGCGGCGGCGGCCTGCTCGAACGGGTTCATGGCAGCTCGGGGAACAGGGCGAGCTTGGGGTCGTCGATCGGTACTACGAAGCGGCGGTCGAGGAAGCGATTGCCGCGCTCGCAGGTGGTTTCCGAGACGAACAGGCAGACGTGGCAGGCCGCGCCGTGCAGAAAGTCGGCAGGCGGCTGCGGCAGCCTTTCCTTGCACAGCGGGTCGGACGAGCACCGCTTCGCGTCGTGCAGGGCGCGTCGGGTCAGGCGCACAAGCCGTTCGGGCTCAGCCTGGGAAACCAGCCCACCGAGGCTGCCTTCGGCGTCCGGCACTGCGGTGTAGATCAGGATGCCACTGCGGGGGGCGTCCTCGTTTCCGGCGTAGATCCGCTCGGACAGGCTCGCCGCGTTGTAACCGCAGTCGAGCGCGATGGTTCGGATGAGCAAGTGGGCCAAGGTGTGCAGTGCGATATAGCGTGCGCCTGGCCAGTGCAGCATGGGGTCGAACTGCGCGGGGATACGGTCGGAGTAGCGGTTCTTGCGGAACTCGGCGTAGGCGTCCTTGTGGCAGCATCTACATCCGTGAGGACGTCCTTGGTGACAGACTTCGCTGCTGCCTGGAATGCCCGCCGCGCACCGACCACGCCGAACTCGCGAGAATCCTCCACACGGGAGGCCAGTCGATTATTTACGATCGCAGCGGCCTCCGGCTCGAACCGGCCCGCGCCGTGGGGTAATTGAGTGTCCGAGGGGGGACTTGAACCCCCACGCCCGTTAAGGGCACTAGCACCTCAAGCTAGCGCGTCTGCCATTCCGCCACTCGGACCTGCTGGTGAAAGAGTATACGTCCGCCTGGAGTGGACCTTCAGCGGGGTGGTTGTCAGCGGGAGCGGGGAGCCGGAATGATCGCGCGGTTCCGTGCTGTGAGGGTGTCGTGAGCTGCGGTGATGTGACGTGGGCGCCCTCGGTCGGGCGGACTGGACCGAGGGCGGGCCCGTGGTGGTTACACGGTGGAGTCGGTCGACACCGGGGTGTGGGGGAGTGCGCCGAGTAGGCTGACCGCCTCCGAGAGGCGTGTCGGCCAGCGGTCGACGAGGGTGGTCCAGGCAGTGCGCAGGCCGACGTCTTGGGCGAGGACCAGTAGCGGAGGGGTGCCCCAGCGGGTCGCCAGGACGACGCCGGGCCGGTCGTGGTCGGTGGGGAGGTCCGGCAGGAAGGTGATCGCCCAGGTGAAGTCGGTGCCGGTGACATCGTCGATCAGGCCCCGGTGGGCGGCGGTGTAACAGCGCAGGCGGTGCCGTCGTGACATCTCCAGTGGCAGGGCGGCATCCGGGTGGGCCGCGTTGTAGGTCTCGGCGGAGGCGTACAACCGGCCGCGGGTGTTCATGCGCGGCTCGCGTGTGCTGTCGTTCGGTCCTGTCGCCATCCGCGTCTCCTTAGCGTTCCCCTCCGCGCCCCCGCGGAGGGTCATGTGTGGGGATGACGCTGAGCAGTCGGAGACACGGCTACGTCCCGATGTTCACCCGAATAGTTTAACCTTCATATAACTCGCCGTGACGGATGTCACGAAGTGGTGCGCGGTTCGTGCGAGGAAGTCATCGGATGTAAGGCGTTTGGGTTAGTGGACGTGGTGTGCGTTCATGCAGGCCGGAGTGCTGGAAGATGTTGCTTTTATCGAGGTTGCGCGCAACTATGAGCATCCAGACATCGGATGAGCGGTGGTGGGGCATGCGGCGACGTCGAGGTGCGCTCTGGGTGGGTTTGGTGGCTGTGGTCGGCGGCCTGATCGTCGGGGCCGGGGACGCGGCAGGTGCCGAGACGGGGCCGGAGGTGCTGCATGCCGGTCCGGGCGGCTCGGGCATCGTGTGCTCGGCCGGGCGGCCGTGTTCGGTGGCCGCCGCGCGGCAGGTCGTGCGGGAGAGGATGGCCCATCCGCGCCGCGACGTGGTGGTGGAACTCGCCGGCGGGGACTACCGGATGGCCGCGCCGATGGAGCTGGACGCGGGTGATTCCGGCGCCGGCGGCCATACTGTCACCTGGCGCGCCGAGCGGGGAGCGCGGCCGCGGTTCACCGGGGCGATTCGGGTGACCGGCTGGACGATGCACGACGCCGGTATCTGGGCGGCCGACGTACCCGCCGGGACCCGGTCGCGGGACATGTCCGTCAACGGTGTGAGGGCCGAGAGGGCCATGGGGCTCGGTTGTGGCAAGGACGTCTGCAAGCCGGACGCCACCGGGATCGGCGGCGTCGATCCGCGGATCGCCTCGTTCGCGCATCCCGAGGATCTGCGGCTCGTGACGAACTCGCGGTGGCGGGACTTCCACTGCGGCGTCACTTCGGTGAAGGGTGCCAAGGTGACCGTGGCGCAGCCGTGCTGGGACAACGCGAACGCGAAAACCCAGACAGGCTGGGAAAGTGCGAGTCCGTTGAAGGGCTGGCGTGGTGTCGACTGGTTCGAGAACGCGTACGAACTGCTGGGGCAGCCTGGCCAGTTCTTCCTCGACCAGCGCGAAAACAAGCTCTACTACGTCCCGCGGCCCGGTGAGAACCTGAAAACCGCCGACGTCGAGCTGGGCGTGTCCGAACAGCTGCTCGTCCTGAAAAACGTGCACGACGTGGCGTTCGAGGGACTGACGTTCACCGGCACGACGTGGCGTAACCCGGACACTCCCGAGGGATACGCCGGGGCACAGGCGGGTTACTACGTCAACGGCGTTCGCACCGGAACGATCGGCGGAGCGGGGGAGGACTACGCGCGCACGCCGGCGGCGGTCACGGTCACCGGCGGGCTCAGAGTCCGGTTCACCGGTGACACGTTCACCGGGCTCGGCGGCGCGGGGCTGGCGTTGGACGGTGGTACGCGGGACAGCGTCATCGAAAACAGCGTCTTCACCGACATCGCCGGTGGCGGCGTGTTCGTCGGCGACACGCAGCACGCATCGAGGGCGAAGACGGCCGGCAATGTGGTGCGGGGCAACACGATCACCTATATAGGCCGGGAATTTCGTGACGCCGTCGGCATCGTCGGGCTCTACAACGACGGGCTCACCGTCGATCGCAACACCGTCGAGCACGTGCCCTACACCGGGATCTCGGTCGGCTGGGGCTGGAACTTCGTCGGCGACACGCCGACGCAGCGCGACATTCTGGTGACCCATAACAGGATCGCGTACCACATGGGCAAGTTGTACGACGGCGGCGCGATCTACACGCAGGCCGTGTCGCCCGGCTCGCGCGTCGAAGGCAACGACATCGATTTCGCCGGCACCGATCACGGAAACGGCATCTACCACGACGAGAAGAGTTCGTACTACACGACGACGGCCAACGTGATCCGCAACGCGAAGAACGTGCCCGCCGAGTTCAACTGGATCTCGTCATGGGCCTCGTGGAGCACCAACCTGATCATCCGCGGCAACTGGACCGACGCGCCGCCCGCGCCGCCGCACAACCCGGGCCCCACCAAGCAATGGGGGCCGAACCAGATGGGCCTGACGAGCTTCCCCGAGGACGCCCGCCGGGTGATCGGGCAGGCTGGCGCCGCCGCGCCGCCGCAGGACCGGGCGGTGCGCTTCACTCAGCCCACCGGGACGGATCTCGCCGGACTGACCGACATCGAGGTCGCGGCGCCGTTCGACACCCGATCGGTTCGATTCTCCTGGGACGGCACGGCTTTCGCCGAGGTGACGCGCACCTATGCCGACGGCACCGGGCTCGCGCCGGTGTGGAAGACCGCGACCGACGCCTCGTGGTTCACGCCTGGCAGCCACCGGCTGGTCGCCGAAGCGGTGACCGGTCAGGGCACGGTGACCGCCACCAAGACGGTGACGACCCGGCGTCCGCCCGGCGAACCGGGCGTGACGAACCTCGACGGGGACTGGAAGTTCGCGCCCGCCGCGGAACTACCCGCGGGCGCGCTGGACGGCGATAGGCCGGCCGGCGTCGCTCCGGGGTTCGACGAGGGGGCGATGTCGCGGATCATGGTGCCGAGCAGCTACGGCGCGGTGCGGGCCCGCTGGAATGACGACGCGGGTCAGCTCGCCTTGTATCGCAAGGAGTTCAGCGCGAGGCCCGGCAAACAGGCGAGGCTGGTCTTCGAGTCCTGCTACTTCGCCTGCTCGTTCTTCGTCAACGGCACCAAGGTCGGCAGCGCGACCGGCGGATACCTCCCGGTCGAACTCGACGTCACCACCGCGCTGCGACCGGGCCGCAACGTGCTCGCCGTCGTGCTGGACAACCGGGTTTCGACGATTCGTCCGTACGGGATCAACACCGATCTCTACTGGAACTGGGGTGGCCTGACCCAGGGCGTCCGCCTCGAGTACTGCGACCCGGGCACCTTGACCGGGGTCACCGCGCAGGCGGAAGCCGACGGGACGCTCACGGTGCGTGCCGATGCCGCGAACCCCGGCGCCGGCCCGAAAGCGGTTCCGGCCGACGTGACCGTGCGCGACCCGGACGGCCGGATCGCGCTGCGGACGCACCAGACGTTCACCGTGCCCGCCGGCTCGGACGCGGCGGATCCGGTGACGCTGAAGGTCGACAAGCCGAGGTTGTGGTCAATGGCCGATCCCGCGCGCTACGAAGTCTCCGTAACTCCGGCGGCAGGGCGGCCCGTGACGACCCACGCCGGGTTCCGCACGATCGCCGTGCGCGGCTCCGACGTCGTCCTCAATGGACAGACCGTGCGGGATCTGCGTGGCTTCAATCGGCACGCCGACTACCCGGGGCTGGGCCGCACCCAGCCCGACGGCCTCGCCGAGCGGGAGCTGGAAGTCATGCGCGCCAGGGGATTCACCCTCTTCCGGCCCGCGCACTACCCGACGACGCCGGCCGAGCTCGACGCCGCCGACCGGCTGGGCATCCTGGTGCTGGAGGAGATCCCGGTCACCCAGGCGAACGCCGCGCAGCTGGCGAGCGAGAAGACGCGGACGTATGCCAAGGACCGGCTGTCCCGGATGATCCGGCGCGACCGCGGCCATCCGTCGATCTTCGCCTGGTCGGTCGGGAACGAGAACGCCACGAATACCGCCGAGGGAGCGTCCTATGTGGACGAGCTGATCCGCTACGGTCGCACACTGGACGCGCAGCGGTTGTTCACCCATGTCAGCGCGTGGTTCGACAAGGACAGGGCGCTCGCCTCCGACGATTTCGTCGCGCTCAATCGCTACGATGGCTGGTACTACGGCAAGGCGACCGACATCGGCAAGGATGTCGACACCCTCCAACGGCTGTCCGGGGACAAACCCCTGGTGCTCAGCGAATACGGCGCCGAGGCGGTGAAGGACCGGCCGGGCACCGGCAAGGGAACCGAGCGCTACCAGGCGGAGTTCGTCGACATCCACAACCGGCAGCTGGAGGACCGACCGCACTTCCTCGGCCAGATGTACTGGACGTCCACCGAGTTCGCGCTGACCCCGGCAGGGGGTGGCGGCAACCCGATCCCGGTGCCCGGCTTCCACAACAAGGGGCTGCTCACCTACGACCGCGCGGCGAACGGGGAGAAACTGGCCTGGCGCGTGCTCACCAGCCCGGTCCGGATCACCGCGGTGACCGCCCGCCGGGACGGCGGCGAGGCCGTGCTGACGGTGCGTCTCACCAGCGTCAGCGGACGTGCCTCCGAAGGGAACGTCCTCGTCGGGAGCGTCGTCCGGCCATTCCGGGTCCCGGCCGGGCAGGAGAGTTCCGTCGAACTCAGGGTGCCCACGATGTCGGGGGAGGTCAGGGCGGTCGTCGACGAGCACACCGAGGCGCTACCGCGGGAGTTCACCACGCAGTGATCCGATGTCCTGTACCTGAATCCCGAGACAATCCGGAGCGGATCCGCCATTGGAGGGTGTTTCATCGGATGTTTATCGGCTAACGTCGGATCGTCTCGAGGAACCTCATCGCGGAGGGCGTCATGATCGGTCGGACCATGCGACGCGGGCTGGTGGCGGTACTGGCCGCCGTGGCCGCGCTGAGTACCCCAGTCGCCGCCACGGCGGCCCCGGCGGAACAGCCGGGGCCGGGCACGAACTACGCGATCGACGACCCGTTCACCTCGCCGCGCACGCAGTGGTGGCGCGACGACCGGTTCGGGATGTTCATCCACTTCGGCGCGTACTCCCAGCTGCAGGGCACCTACACCCGGCCGGACGGCACGGTCTGCCGCGACGCGGAGTGGATCAAGCGGCAGTGCGGCATCCCGATGGACCAGTACGAGACGATCGCGTCGCAGTTCAACCCCAAGGACTTCGACGCCGCCAAGATCGTCGCCGCGGCCAAGTCCGCTGGGCAGAAGTACATCGTGCAGACCGCGAAACACCATGAGGGCTACGCGATGTGGCCCACCAAGGTCAACACCTGGAACCTGCGCGACCATTCGTCGTTCGACCGCAAGCGCGACATCCTCGCCGAGATGAAGACCGCCGCGGACAAGGCGGGCATCGCCTACGGCCTGTACTACTCCATCTGGGACTGGCACGACCCGGACTTCGCGAACCCGGCGACGTTCCCGAAGTACAAGGCGCGGATGTACGCCCAGCTCAAGGAGCTCGTCGACAACTACCACCCGAAGATCCTGTGGTTCGACGGCGAATGGAACACCGACAACCCGGTCAACAACTGGTCCGCCCGCGACGGCGAGGAACTCCAGGCCTACGTTCGCAGCCTCGATCCGGCCATTGTGATCAACAACCGGGTCGGCAAGCGGCGGGTGACCGACGGCGACACCGGCACGCCCGAGCAGGAGATCCCGGCCGCGCCGGTGGACGGGCAACTGTGGGAATCCTGTATGACCCTCAACGACCACTGGGGCTTCGCCGAGTACGACCACAACTGGAAGTCGCCCGCCGATCTGACGCGGAAGCTGTTGTCCATCGCCAGCCGCAGTGGCAATTACCTGCTCAACATCGGCCCGGACCGCTACGGCGCGGTGCCCGCCGAGTCGATCGACCGGCTGAAGGCGATCGGGGACTGGCAGCGCACCGCCGGGCAGGGCAAGGCGATCGCGGGTGCGAGCAGCCCCGGAGTGGTGGCCGAACCGTCGTGGGGCGTGGTCAGCCGCAAGGGCGACAAGCTGTACGCGTCGGTGTTCCAGTGGCCCGGCGAGGGAAAGCCGCTCACGCTCGACGCGCTCGCCCCGTTCGACGTCACCGGCGTCCGCGTGCTGGGCAGCGCCCAGAAGGTGACCGCGGCGCGGGACCGGAACAAGGTCGTGATCACGCCGTCGGGCAGTGCCACCAACCCGACCGCCACCGAGATCGAACTGACCATCCGGACGCCGCGTCCCGCCGCCGTCGCCGGGACCGGCTTGACCGCCCAGTTCTGGCCGAACGCCACGTTCTCCGGTGAGCCCGTGGTGTCCAGAGTGGACCCGGCGGTCAACTACAGCTGGAAATACAGCGGTTCACCGGCCCCGTCGGTGCCGAACGGGACGTTCTCCTCGCGGTGGACCGGCGCGATCACCCCGGACTTCTCGGAGGACTACACGATCACCGCGATCTCCGACGACACGGTGAAGGTGTGGATCGACGGCAAGCTGGTGATCGACAACTCCGCGCCGCACGACGCCACGATCGACAAGGCGAGCGTCCGCCTGCTCGCCGGGCAGTGGTACTCGATCAAGGTCGAGCAGACCCAGCAGGGTGGGGAATCCACGATGAAGCTGCTGTGGTCCAGTCCGGACACCCCCCAGCGGATCATCCCCGCCGCCAACCTCTACCCGGCGTCCTGAGGAGATCGTCGATGCGCCGTTTCCGCCGCCTGCTGACCGGAGCCGTCGCGCTCGCCGCCGTGCTTCCGCTGGTGCCCGGTGCGCCGGCGGGCGCCGCTCCGGCCCCGAATTCCCGGTGCGGCCAGCAGATCACGCCGTCGTCGATCATCCCCGTGCTGCCGTGCGACGACTTCGCCCGGATTCTCGCGAAGGCCGCCAACACGGTGCCGGACGAGGGGCAACTCGCCTGGCAGCAGCGTCCGGTCACCGCGTTCACCCACTACGGGATGAACACCTTCACCAACCGCGAATGGGGTTCGGGTGCGGAGAAGGAAGAGACGTTCGCGCCGTCCAAGGTGGACACCGACCAGTGGATGCGCTCGCTCAAGAGCGCCGGTGTCTCCCAGGTGATGCTCACCGTCAAGCACCACGACGGGTTCGTGCTCTATCCCAGTCGCTACACCAACCACTCCGTCGTCGCGAGCCCGTGGTGGCTATCCACAAAGGACTGCGTCAAGCTTCCGGAAGTCCAGGCAGCTCGGGAAAAGGCCCAGGGTGAGCGCGCGAACAACCCGTCGGCGTACTGGCAGGTCCGCGACGCGGGATGCGCCAACGCACGCGGCGACATCCTGGCCGACTACGTGGCGTCGGCGCGCAAGGCGGGGCTCAAGATCGGTGTCTATCTCTCACCGGCGGACGGCTCGGAGCTGACGTCGTCCTTCTTCGCGGAGGAGGTCAAAGCGGTCGAGGCGAAGGTCGCCAAGGGGGAGAGCCTGTCGATCGAGGAACGAGCCGTCTACGAGGATCGGGCGAACAAACCGGCGGGACAGGGCCGATACGGCTCCGGCAGCGCGGTCACCCGGCGGACCATCCCGACCCTCGTCCCGGGCGACGATCGGGCGGCGGCGCTGGCCGCCGGGAAGCTCCCGAAGTTCTCGGTCGACGAAGACGACTACAACGCCTACTACCTCAACCAGCTGTACGAACTGTTCACCCAGTACGGCCCGATCGACGAGATGTGGCTTGACGGCGCCAACCCGTGGCGCGGCGCAGGCGTCACCGAGAACTACGACTTCACGACGTGGTTCAAGCTGATCCACCAGCTCTCCCCGAACACGGTCACGTTCGCCGGGCCCGCCGGCGTCCGGTGGGTCGGCAACGAGAACGGCCGCGCCCGCACCACCGAATGGAGCCCGCTGCCGACCACCGGCGATCCGCGGACCGCGCACAACGAGGAACTGTTCCTCGGCGGCGCGGAGGCTGCCGACCTGGGCTCGAGGGCGGTGCTGGCCGACCCCTCGGTCCGCTACCTCCAATGGGCTCCGGCCGAGGCGGACGTCTCGATCCGGCCTGGCTGGTTCTGGCATCCCTCGGAACAGCCGAAGACTCCCCGGCAGCTCGTGGATCTCTACCGGGAATCCGTGGGCCGCAACGCCTCCCTGCTGCTCAACGTCCCACCCGGCACCGACGGTTCGATCGCCCCGGCGGACTCGGCCGCGCTGGCCGCGTTCGGCACGGCGATCCGCCGGACCGAGTCGGTCAACCTCACCGCGCCGTCGCCGGGGCAGCCGACCTCGCCCGCGGTACGTGCGGTGACCGACGACGCGCTCGCCACGTCGTGGTCGCCGGAGCGGGGTGCGCTAGAAGGAACGTTGGAAATCCCGCTGTCCGGGGCCAGAACGTTCGACCAGCTCCGGCTGGGCGAGGACATCCGTCACGGTCAGCACGTGGAGGGTGCCGTCGTGCAGGCGTTGAAGAACGGCCAGTGGACCACGGTCGCGACGGTGACGACGATCGGCTACTCACGGATCGTGACGCTGCCCGCGCCGGTCACGACCGACCGGGTCCGGGTGCAGGTCACTCAGTCGAGAGCGCGGCCGTACCTGAGCACCTTCGCGCTGTACCGCACCGTCGAACCCCGCTTAGGCGTCCACTGAGGACTGATAGACGAGGGTCCGGTAGGGCGGGCGGCCGTAGGTGGTGCGGTAGTAGGTGGCGAAGCGACCGGGGTGGAAGAAACCCCACCGCGCGGCGATCTGGGTGACGGTGCTGCCGCTGGTGGGGTCGGTGGCCATCAGTTCCTGGTGGGCGTGGTGCAGGCGTACCCGGCGCAGGTAGCCCATGGGGGTGATGCCGAGGTGGCGGCGGAAGGCGTACTGCAGCGTGCGGATGGTCACGTGCACCGCGGCGGCGATGTCGGCGACACAGATGTCGAGGTGGGCGTGGTCGTCGATGAACGTGATGGCTCTTCGGAGGGTGCGGGGGTGGGCGTCGTGACGGTCCTCGATGCCGGGCTCGATCACGGCGGTGTTGGGGAACGTGTTGAGTACCGCCGCCGCCAGCAGCTTGCCCGCCGCGCCGACCACGAGGGGTTCGTTCATGGCTTCGGGGTATTCCCCGAGGCTGGCCGTGAGGAAGTCGATGGTCGCGGCGAGCTGGTACTCCGGGCCCGGGCCGACGGCGCACAGGTCGGTGAACCGGACCGGTTCCGGACGACGAGTCCGCGCGGCGTCCGCCACCTGCTCCAACGTCGCGAAAGGCAAGGTGACCGCCTGAACCGCCCCGTTGTCCCACCCCGCCTGGATGGGAGGATGGTCCGCGGCGGTGTTGGACAGATGGACCTCGCCGGGGCCGAACCTGCGTTCGGCGCTTCCGCACCGGTAGTCCACCACCGCGGTGCGGGGCCGGGCGATCATCAGCATCGGCAGGGACTCCAGGGTGTAGCCGATCTCGGCGACGTGGGTGGCCGTGCTGACAGCGAACGTGTCGGTGACCAGCCGGGTGAGCCGGAAGACGCCGTTCTTGCGGCCGCCCAGCCGGATGCTGCCACCGTAGATACCGGTCAGGTGCTCCCCCGCCTGGTCGTGGTCGGTGGTCTCGAACAGCAGGTTCCGTGGCGTGGCGGCCATGGTCAGGACTCCTTGGCGAACAGGATGCCGGTGACATGGGGCCCGGCCATCGCCGCCGGGCCAGCGAGCAGCATGCTCCACTGGACCGAAAGTTTGGATCGCCCGGGCGGTACGGCCACGCGAATGGAGCAGAGTGCGGGTCAGCGGCGGCGGAGGCGGGCGTACGCGCGGCGGGGGATGGCGGCCCAGCGCCAGGTCTTCGTGGCCGTGATGGCGTCGAGCCGGGTCCGGAGGTCGTCCCGTTCGGCGGTCACCCGGGCCAGCTCCGCGCGGAGGGGAGCGGTGGCCGCGGCCAGATCGTGTTCGAGTTCGCCGAACAGCGAGTCGCGGTAGCGGGCGCGGCTCACCGGAACGTGGAAGTCCTTGTCCCGCTGGTCGAACGAGACGGCGATGAGCCCGTCACCGCTGACGGATTCCCCGACGCTGTGCTCGGCGACGACGTGTGCGCCGGCGTCGGTCAGCATCCGCAGGACGCGCTGGTGCGTGAGCGGATCACCGGAGATCGAGTGGTGGTGGGTCGAGACGATGAGGAACCGCACGCGGCCGGAGCGAAGGTCGTGGGCGGCCCTTTCGATCAGGAGGGTTTCGGCGCCCTGGACGTCCGCGAGGACGAGGTCGGCGTGGTCGAGGCCGGTGGCGTCCATCAGGGACGCGAGGTCGTGCTGGACGACGTCGTGGTTCCGCCCGTCGCTTTCGGCGGGGAAGGGGAGGACGTGGCCGGGTCGGTCGCCGATCGCCGCGTGGACGAACGTGACGCGGCCGGTGTAACCGTTGAGCGCGGCGTTCCGGCGGCCGACCTCGAGGTAGTTCGGGTCGGGTTCCATCGCGACGACGTGGGCGCCGGGGAGCGCGTGGCAGAACCAGAGGCCGTAGTAGGTCCAGAAGCTGCCGAACTCGATCATCGCCGGCGAACCGCCGTCCGCGGCGAGCCGCTGGACGAGGCGGTGGAAGACCCGCTCTTCCTGCGGTTCGTGGTGCCCGCGCAGGGCATGGATGATCTCGGCCATCCACGCGCCGTAGTAGCCGCCCTCCTCGACGAGCAGGCCGTTGTGCATGACCTGGACCCGGCCGCCGTCGTGGTCGCGGCATTCCCCGGCCTGGCCGACCTTCGGGATGGCGTCCGCGTCCCCGCAGGACACGGTCATGGCCATCCGGCGCGCCAGCTCCGGGTCGAATCCGTCCAGACGCGGAGCGAGACGCGACATGCGTACCTACCTTTCAGCGATAGCGAGGGCGGTGCGGAACGCGCCCAGGCGTGGTGGCTGACGGTGAGATTACCGGTGGGGGCCGTGGAGTCGCGGACCGCGGTGAACGGGGGAATCTGGGCGACCTCGACGCAACCGCTGGTTTCCTTCCCGGATCGAGCAGTGCGGAAGAATGGCGGCAAGGACGAGATACTGGACCTGGTCGCTGGGTGGTTGGAAGAGGCTGATGATGCGCAGGCTCTCGTGCATCGGGGTCGGACACGCGCCGAGGTAGAGCCCGGCCTCCCCGGTCTCGACGGTGCGCAAACCCCGTTCCCCCAGGGAAAGCATGCCCGGGTTGTGATCGATCCTGGTGGTGACTTCCCGCAGACTCTGCGCCTCGCGTCGCGCCTTGAGTTTGGCAGCGGTCCGCATCGCGGCCACTCTCGTCCTCAGGCCCGCGAACGGTACGTACTCCGCGTCCCATCGTCATGACAGGAACGCGCGGATTCACCACAAGGGAGGTGGTGTTACATCGCTGATCCGCCGTCAGGTCCTATGGATGGTGTTGCGTCGGGGTGTGCGGGTGGCGTCCAGCCACGCGGGCGGGATGAACTCCGGGAGCCCGTCGGTGGCGATGCGGACTTCCCATTCGGAGTGGTGGATTACCTTGTGGTGGACGGAACATAGGAGCACGAGATTGTCCACTTTGGTCTCACCGTGGTGTGCCCAGTAGACAATGTGGTGCGGCGTACAACGGTAAGCAGGCGCATCGCAACCTGGGAAAGCGCAGCCGCCGTCGCGGCGGATCAAGGCGCGGCGGATGGCGGGGGTGGCAAGGCGTTGGGCGCGGCCGACATCGAGGGGTTCGCCGTGTGAGCCCAGCACCATGGGGATGATTTTGGCGTTACACGCCAGTCGTCGTGCCTCGGACGCGGTGATCTCGCCGAGAAGATCAAGAGTTGCCTGTCCGATCCCGGACCGCAGTTCCTTGAGCCCGACAGTGACGACAATGTGGGTGGCTTCTCCAGCCTGCGTGGGCAGGTCGGGATGTTCAGCCCACATCCGCACCAGCTCCGAGAACGCGCAACCTTGCCGTTCCCACTGGGTTCGGGTGTCGCGGCCTTCTTCTTCGGTGGCGGGGCGGGGTTTCGCGAGCGGATCGAGCATCGCTTGCAGGCGCGCGGAGGTTTCGTCATCGACGCGGGCTTTGATCTGCTGCCCGCCGTCGCGGTGCGGTGCGATGGAGAACTCGGGTTGGAAGGATTTCGGGTCGCGGATTTTGGGTTCGCGTCCGTCGGGGTCGAGCTGGGCGAGCAGGCGTCGTCCGGCGGTGCGGATTTCGCGGGGTCCGGCGACTCGGGCTAACTCGGCGAGGATCTTCTCGGCCTGTTCCCGTTGCTGCACCGGGACGGCGGCGGGGAGTTTGTCGAGCATGCGCAGGATTTCGTCGATCTGGGCGGCGCCGATCGCACCCTCGGCAGCGGCCTGCGCGGTCGCGGGTGCCGTGGGTGGCTGTTCGCCGGTGGTGAGATCGTGGGTGTTGTTCAACGCCAGCGCCCGTGTCACGCGTGCTCGTGCTTCGGCGTACGGGATGTTCAGCGTCTCCTGCAACAGCCGCACAAGACTTCCGTAGCCGGTGGTGTCCCGCACTCCGCGGCGTTCGAGTTCGGCCATGACCTCGCCCTGCACGGCAGCCTCGCGCCGCTGCACGGACTCGGACTCCAGGAGCCGTGAGAGCAGGCAGTCGACATCGACGCGCCACCACTCGGTGGGCGTTGCGGAGGTGCTGCTGTCGACTGACATGCCACCACGATACCCCGCCCGATCGAACATGTGTGCTATCGATCGGGTGAACCTTGAGGGCGCAGTTTCCCTTGCCGTATAAGGGATTTCGGCAAAATGCAGCTGTGGAGCTTGGGGAAGACTTGGCGCGCTTCGCCCGTACGCACGCGTCGTGGTCGGCAGCCGGAGTGGGGTGTGGAGGACCTGCTGGTCAGCCTCGCTGACGAGAGCTATCCGGTCGCGACGTGAAGCCTGCGGGCCTGTTCGCGGTGTTGCGCGGCTTCGTCGGCCAGCCCCAGGGCATCGGCGAGATCGGCGAGGTAATGCGCGACAGGCCCGAGGGTGACGAGGCCGCTACCGGCAGCGAGTTCATCGGCGGCGGGTAAGAGGGCGTCATAAGCCTTGCGCGCCAAGGCTTTGTCGCCGGCACCCAAAGCGGCGACGGCGGTGAGGCATAGCCTGGCCTCGTAGAGCAGGTCGCGGGGCGAGTCGGGGAGTTCCCGTACAGCAGCCGCTGCTTCGTTGCGACGGCCGGAAGCGAGCAGGAGTGCCGGGCGGGCCCACGGTCCGTACGGGCCGTAGTCCAGAGTGTCCATAGCGGACTGTCCACTTTGGACGTGGAGGCACAGCAGAGCCAGCGGGAGGAGGCCGTCCTCCACTCCGCGCATTCCGGTGCTGGGCAGCCGGACGGCCGCCGTGCGATACGCGGCTTCCGCCTCGGCCGAATGGCCCGCTGCCGCCAGCCGCAGTGCGGCGTACCAGTCGGTGAAGACGCTCACGAGCGGGAGTTCGTGTCGTTCGCCGAGTGCGTCCGCCGCCTGCGCGTGGCGGTCCGCGGCGGCGAAATCCGCGAGCGCCGCCGAAGCTTGCAGCAGGATCAGGTGTCCGAGGACCTCGAAGGGTATCAATTCGTGGCGTGCGGCGAGATCGACCAGTTCCCGGCCGATCTCCGCGCGTTCCTGGGCGAGCCCGGCGTGGGCGAAGGAATGCATGAAACGGGCGTTCAGTGCGAACGCCAGGAGACCGGGGTCCGCGAGCTGCCGGGCGAGTGTTTCGGCCTCGGCTGCCGCGCGCGGTCCGCGCTCGTCCGGCATGCCCCGGAGTTCCAGCGCGATGGTGCTCAGCAGACGGCAGCGCTGTTCGGTTTCTTCCGGCGAGAGGGCGGATAGGGTGCGTTCGGCGGCGTCGACGACCTGGCGGGAGAGGCCCGGGTCGTCGTTGCGGGTCCAGATCGCCGGGACGTCGAACGCGGTGATCACGCGGGCGGTGAGCGCGGGATCGCCGAGCCGTTCCGCGGCGGTGATCGCCGCCGCGCGGTGCGTGCGCGCGGACTCCAGCCTGCCGGTGACCGCCAGCGCCCGCACCATGCCCATGACCGAGTCGAGCCGGGTCAGCGGGTCGTCGGCGCCGGAACGGTCATGCGCTTCGACGGCGTCGCGCCAGAGCCGCGCCGCTTCGTGGGGTGCGAAACGTCGTTCGGCCTGTTCGGCGGCCGTGCGGGCGTAGCGGGCCGCGCGGGCGGCGGCGGACCGGCCATCGGCACGGAGGAAATGCCGGGCGAGAGCGTCGAAGTCGTTGGGGCGCAAGCGTTCCAGCGTTTCCCCGACGGCGGCGTGCCAGCGCGCGCGGCGCGGCCGGGAGATGTCCTCGTACAGCGTGTCCCGGACCAGGGCGTGCGAGAACCGGATGCCGTCGTCGTCGACGAGGAAGCCAGCCAGCAACGCCGACTCGACGGCGTCGAGCACACCGTCTTCGTTGCCCGACAATGGGATCAGCAGGTCGAGGTCGAGTTCGAGACCGATGACGGCGGCTTGGCGCAGCGTCGTGAGGGCTGATTCCGACAACGTGCCGAGCCGATGCCGGAGGACGTCTCGTACACCGACCGGCACCGAAGTCAGCGCCTCGGGCCCTTCGGCATCCAGCAGCCGGGCGAGTTCGGTGACGAAGAACGGGTTGCCCCCGGCGCGATGGTGGACCGTCCGGGCGAGTTCCCGGCCGACGTCCTGGTGAGCGGTCGAATTCAGCAGCTCCGCGACGTCCGCTTCGGACAGCCCGCCGAGGTGGATCCGGACGGGTCCGGCGCGGGCGACGCGGCCGAGCGCGGCGGTCAGCTCGGCGGAGATCTCGGTGGTGCGATAGGTCCCGACGAGCAGGATCGGTCCCGGCACCGGGGCGGCGGCCAGCGCGGTCAGTGTCGCGAGGGTTTCCTCGTCCGCCCAATGCAGATCGTCGAGTACGAGCAGCAGCGGCGACTTCGTGGCGGCAGTGCTCAACGCGGCGGCGATGGCTTGGCGCCTGCGGAAAGCGGGGGAGCCGTCGGGCGCTTCGACGGCCGGTAGCGCAAGCGCGGCGAGCAACTCGGTCCACGGCCACGCGGTCGGTGCGCCCGCGTGTTCGGGATTGCGCCCCCACACCGTGGTCCAGCCTTCGGCCGCGAGCCGCTCGCCGAACGCCTCGGCGAGTGTGGTCTTGCCGGACCCCGCCTCGCCGGACACCAGCGCCAGGCTCAGTTTTCCGTGCGCCTTGGCTGTCGCGGCGGCGGCCCGCAGGTCGGCGATCTCCCCGTCACGCCCGACGAAAGGCCGTTCATCGGGTCCTGGTCGGACGATTTCCCCGACGTCCGCGGCCTGCCGGGGCAGGAGGTGCGGGGCGTGGGCGAGGACGTCGGCCTCGAGCTGCCGCAGTTCCGGCCCGGGATCGACGCCCAGCTCGACGTCGAGAATCTTCTTCGCCCGGCGGAGCGCGTCGAGGGCGTCACCCTGGCGTCCCGCGCGGTAGAGCGCCAGTACCAGCAGGCGCCAGGCGGCCTCCCGCCACGGCCGCTCGGCGAGGTGGGCTTCCAGATCGGGCACGACCGCGTCCGCCCGGCCCAGCGCGAGCGCGGCCTCCGCTCGCCGTTCGACGGCCAGCAACCGAAGCTCGTCGAGACGGTCGATCTCGGCCCGGGCCCAAGACTCGTCGGCGAACTCGGCGTAGGCGGGGCCACGCCACAACGCCAGCGCATCGTCCAAACTGGACAGTGTGGCGTCCCGGGCGGTGACCGCGGCCTCGAACCGCCAGGCGTCCACCGCTCCGGCCTCGGCACGCAGCGCGTACCCGGGCGCGGAGGTGACCAGCAGCCGGGCAGGCGACCGGGGCGGCCGATCGGGTTCGAGCGCGCGGCGCAGCGCGAAGACGAACGTCCGGATCGTGCCGACGGCGTTCTCCGGCGGCTCCTCCCACAGGTCGTCGATCAGCCGCGACAGCGGGACGACGCGGCCCTTGGCGAGGATCAGCCGCGCCACCACCGCGCGCTGCCGGGGTCCGCCGAGGTCGACGCCGGACCCGCCCCGCGCGGCGACGAGCGGGCCGAGCACGCCGAATTCCACCGTCACGGGGACCACCCTAATCCGGCACTGATCCGGTGCTGATCTCCGCCGCGCAGGGTGGTGACCAGGCGCCGGACCGGCGCCGGGGACGAGAGGAAACATCGTGAAGACGAAGATCGCCGGATTCGGCTACCGGGAGGTCACCACCCCGGACGGCGTGCGGCTCAACGTGGCCGTCGGCGGCTCGGGGAGTCCCGTGGTGCTGCTGCACGGCTTCCCGCAGACCCACCTGATGTGGCGGCACGTGGCGGCCGATCTGGCCGCGGACCACACCGTGATCTGCCCCGACCTGCGTGGCTACGGCGACAGCGGCAAGCCGGCGGACATCGACGGCGAGACGTACGCGAAGCGCACGATGGCCGCCGACGCCGTCGCGGTGGCGCGGGAGTTCGGCTTCGACCGCTTCGCGCTGGCCGGACACGACCGGGGCGCGCTGGTCGCCTTCCGCGCGGGCCTCGACCACCCTGGCGCGATCAGCCACCTCGCCCTGCTCGACGTGCTGCCCACGCTGGACACGTGGGCGGCGATGAAGGGCAGGGAGGCCGCGATCGGGTTCCACCTCTACCTGATGGCCCAGCCGCCCGGACTGGCCGAGCAGCTGATCGCCGGCGCCCCGGACGTGTTCTTCGGCTACTTCCTCGACCTCTGGGGCCGGGACCCCGGGGCGATTCCGGCCGACGTCCGTGCCGAGTACCTCGCCGCGTCGCGCGACGCGGTCGACTCGATCGTGGCCGACTACCGGGCCACGGCGAACATCGACATCGAGCACGACCTCGCCGACCGGGAGGCGGGACGGCGGCTGGAGATGCCGGTGACCGTGCTGCAGGAGGACTGGGGCGCGGCGATGGGCTTCGACGGCGCCGCGCTCTGGCGTGCGTGGGCACCCGACCTCGAGCACGTCACGATGTCCTCGGGGCACTTCATGGCCGAGGAAGCGCCCACCCAGGTCGTCAAGGCGCTGCGCGCGTTGCTCGCCAGGTAGCCGGGCGTCACGGCACGAGCAGGCTCTTCCCGACGAAGCGGCGTGCCTCGATGTCGGCGTGTGCCGCGGCGGCCTCGGCGAGGGGGTAAGTACGGCCGACGACCGGCCGTAACCTACCCGCCGCGGCCTCGGCGAGGACGTGCTTCACACGGCGCGGGGTCTCCGGCCAGAACTCCGGGAGCTGGGTCATGTCCACCACGGTCAGGCGTCGCCGGTCGGCCTCGGCGATGGTGGTCTCGGCGCCGCTCGCCATGCCGTAGCCGGAAAAACGGCCGCCGTCGGCGAGCAGTGCCACCGCCGCCGCGCCGACGTCGCCGCCGAGGCCGTCGAACACGACGTCCACCCCCTGGTCGCCGGTGAGGTCCCGGACCTGCCTGACCCAGTCCGGCGCGGAGTAATCGATCGCGGCGGCGCCCAGATCCTGTGCTATGGCAAGCTTTTCCGGGCCGCGGACCGCGGCGATGACACGGGCGTTCTCGGTGAGGGCGAGCTGGACCAGCAGATTGCCGAGGCCGCCGACCCCGGGCGCCACCAGGACGCGTTCCCCGGCACGCACCGGCGTCTTCTCCAGCAGCGCGACCGCGGTGCTGCCGTCGTCGAGCAACGCCAGCGCGCTGTGCAGGCCGAGTTCGTCCGGCACCGGGAAGAGGGTGCCCGTGGCCGCGATCGCCGTGTCGGCGTAGCCGCCGCCGTATCCCGTACCGGCCTGCGCGAGCACGCGGCTGCCCAGCCAGTGGTCGTCGACCCCGGCGCCGAGCGCGTCGATGGTCCCCGCCACCGCGCCGCCGGGGATGTACGGCGGCTCCACCGCGAAGACGTCGGGGCCGTCGCCGGAGCGGATCCGGGCGTCGAGCCATCCCATCCCGGCCGCGGCCACGGCGATCCGGACCTCACCGGGGCCGGGTTCGGGGGTGGGCAGTTCGACAAGGTCCAGGACGTCGGGGGCGCCGAATCGGGTCGCCATGATCGCTCGCATGCCCCGAGTCTGGAACCTCTAGCCAACTGGAGGTCAAGCCCTGCCGTGTTTGGATACTTAACGCCCGTGGGTGCCGGGGAGTGGTGCATCACGGGACCCCAG
>NZ_JBHYIK010000064.1:42028-56317 GCF_042739735.1 Amycolatopsis sp. NPDC059027
ACCGCCCCGGTGTTTCGCCCTCCGCCCGGTTTGGGGCCCCCGGGAAGGAGTCCTTCACGGACCGACTGCCAGTCTCAGCCGGGCAGCAGGGCGGGGGCGTCGAGCCGGGAGGCGTTGGCGGCGACGTCGTCGGGCTGGTCCTGTGCGGACAGTTCGGCCTTCACCCGCGCGAGGTAGTTGTCCACCTCGCGCTGCTGCCGCGCGGCGTCCCAGCCGAGCAGCGGCGCGATGAGCGCGGCCACCTCGGGGGCGGCGGTGACCCCGCGGTCGGTGACCTCGATGGAGATCCGGGTGCGGCGGGTGAGGACGTCTTCGAGGTGCAGCGCGCCCTCGTGCGACGCCGCGTACACGGCTTCGGCCTTGAGGTACTCCTCGGCGCCCGGGATCGGCTCACCGAGTTCGGGCCGCTTGTCGATCATCGCGAGGAGGTCGGTGATCCTGGTCCCGTAGCGCCCGAGGAGGTGCTCGGCGCGCTCCACCGGCAGCCCGAGCGTCGCCCGGTCCCGCCACAGCTCGTGGTAGCCCTCGGCGCCGACGATCGGCAGCCGGTCGGTCCACGACGGCGGGGCGGGCTTGGCGACGTCCTCCATCGCGACGTCCACCGCGTCCGCGGCCATCACCCGGTACGTCGTGTACTTCCCGCCCGCGATGATCACCAGGCCCGGCACCGGATGCGCGACCGCGTGCTCACGCGACAGCTTCGTCGTGGCAGCGGCTTTCGCGGCCAGCAGCGGACGAAGCCCGGCGTACACGCCTTCGATGTCGTCATGCGTGATCGGCGTGCGCAGCACGGCGTTGAGGTGGTCGAGCACGTAGTCGACGTCGGCGCGGCTGGCGGCCGGATGATCGCGGTCCAGCTCCCATTCGGTGTCGGTGGTGCCGACGATCCAGTGCCTGCCCCACGGGATCACGAACAGGACGCTCTTCTCGGTCCGCAGGATCAGGCCGGTGTCGAGGTCGATCTTCTCGCGCGGCACCACGAGGTGGACGCCCTTCGACGCCCGCACGGTGAACGGCGCGGGAATGCCCGCGGCCTTCGACATGTCGTCGCTCCACACGCCGGTGGCGGCGATGACCGTCTTCGCCCGCACCTCGATCTCGGCGCCGCTCTCCAGATCGACCACCTTCGCGCCGACGACCCGGCCGCCCTCGCGCAGCAGCTCGGTCATCCGGGTCCGGGTGAGCACCGAGGCACCCTGCTCGGCAGCGGTCCGCGCGATCATCATCGTGTGCCGCGCGTCGTCGACCTGCGCGTCGTAGTACTGGATGGCGCCGATCAACGCGTCGTCGGCCAGGCCGGGCGCGACCTCGAACGCGCGACGCCGCGAAAGGTGCCGGTGGCGGGGGAGCGCCCGCGCTCCGCCGAGCGTGTCGTACAGCGTCACCCCGGCGCCGATGTACCCGCGCTCCCAGACGCGGTGCTGCAGCGGCACCAGGAACTTGACCGGGCGGACCAGATGCGGGGCCAGCTTCTGGAGCAGCAGCCCCCGTTCCTTGAGTGCCTCGCGCACCAGCTTGAAGTCGAGTTGTTCGAGATAGCGCAGTCCGCCGTGGATCAGCTTGCTGGACCGGCTGGACGTCCCGGCCGCGAAGTCGCGGGCCTCGACGAGCGCGACCGAAAGCCCGCGCGACGCGGCGTCGAGCGCGATGCCCGCACCGGTCACCCCACCGCCGACGACCAGCACGTCCAGCTCGTGCTTGCCGATCTTCCGCAGGGATTCCGCGCGGTACAACGGGGACAGGGGAAGTGATGACACGGTGGTTCTCCTCGGATCGTGGTTCATTGGACGTCGACCCAGTCGAGCGTGCGGCCGACGGCCTTCTGCCAGCCGGCGTAGCCCTGGGAACGCTGCTCGGCCGTCCACGACGGCTGCCAGCGCTTGTCCTCGTTCCAGTTCTGTTCGAGCTCGTCGGTCGACCGCCAGAACCCGACGGCCAGCCCGGCCGCGTAGGCGGCGCCGAGCGCGGTGGTCTCGGCGACGACCGGCTTCGAGACCGGCACGCCGAGGATGTCGGCCTGCAGCTGCATGCACAGCTCGTTCGCGGTGACACCACCGTCCACACGCAACACGTCGAGCTTGACGCCGGAGTCGTTCTCCATCGCCTCGACGACGTCGCGGCTCTGGTAGCAAATGGACTCCAGCGTCGCGCGCGCCAGATGCGCGTTGGTGGTCGCGCGGGTCAGCCCGACGATGGCGCCGCGCGCGTCGGAACGCCAGTACGGCGCGAAAAGCCCGGAGAAGGCCGGGACGAAGTAGATCCCGCCGTTGTCGGCGACCTCGCGGGCCAGCGCCTCGCTTTGCGACGCGCCGCTGATGATGCCGAGCTGGTCCCGCAGCCACTGCACGGCCGACCCGGTGACCGCGATCGAACCCTCCAGCGCGTACACCGGCTTGTCGTTGCCGAACTGGTAGCACAACGTCGTGAGCAGCCCGTGCTTCGAGCGGACCAGCTCGTGTCCGGTGTTGAGCAGCAGGAAGTTGCCGGTGCCGTAGGTGTTCTTGGCCTCGCCGGGCCGGAAACAGACCTGGCCGACGGTGGCCGCCTGCTGGTCGCCGAGGTCACCGGCGATCGGGACCTCACCGCCGAGCGGGCCGTCGGCACGCGTGGTACCGAAGAAACCGGGGTTCGACGACGGCTTGATCTCCGGCAGCATCCGGCGCGGAATGTCGAAAAAGGACAGCAGCTCGTCGTCCCAGTCCAGCGTTTCCAGGTCCATCAGCATGGTGCGGCTGGCGTTGGTCGGATCGGTGACGTGCACGCCGCCGTCGGTCCCGCCGGTGAGGTTCCACAGCAGCCAGCTGTCGGTGGTGCCGAACAACGCGTCGCCCCGCTCGGCGTCCGCGCGCACGCCCTCGACGTTCTCCAGGATCCACTGGAGCTTGCCGCCGGAGAAGTACGTCGCCGGGGGCAGCCCGGCCTTGCGGCGGATGACGTCGCCCTTGCCCTCGCGCTCCAGAGCGGACGCGATCCGGTCGGTGCGGGTGTCCTGCCAGACGATCGCGTTGCAGTACGGACGGCCGGTCCGGCGGTTCCACACCACGGTCGTCTCACGCTGGTTGGTGATACCGAGCGCGGCGAGATCGCTCGCGGCGAGGTTCGCCTTCGTCAGCGCGGACGCGATGACCGCGCGGGTGCGCTCCCAGATCTCGGTGGGGTTGTGCTCGACCCAGCCCGGCCGGGGCAGGATCTGCTCGTGTTCGAGCTGGTGGCGGGCGATTTCGTTGCCGCCGTGGTCGAAGATCATGAAGCGCGTGCTCGTGGTGCCCTGGTCCACGGCTCCGACGAAATCAGGCATGGGTGAACTCCTTTGTGGACTCAGGACTCAGGCGACGGGTTCGGCGTCTTTGGCGGGCGAGGGCACGGTGTCCAGCTCGTCACCGGGCAGGAAGCGCTCGACGACGTACTTGTAGATCGCCGCGCCGATCAGCGCGCCGATGATCGGCGCCACGATCGGGATCCACCAGTAGGGGTAGCCGTACTGGTCGGTGAAAGCGGTGTCGTAGCCGGTGAGCCAGGAGGCGAGCCGCGGGCCGAAGTCACGGGCCGGGTTGATCGCGTAGCCGGCGTTGGTGCCCCAGGCCATGCCGATCCCGACGACGGCGAAGCCGACGATCAGCGGCGCCATGTTCGCGGCGGGCGCGGTATTGCGCAGGTCCGTGATGGCGAAGATGAGCAGCGCGAGGATCGCGGTGCCGATGATCTGGTCGCGGAAGGCACCCCAGTCACTTACCGGGAGCGTGCCGTTACCCGGCAGCGTCGAGAACACTCCCTGGGTCTTGATCGTCAGCCCGGGGTCCTTCGCGTTCAGGACCTCGGTGTAGTTCCAGCGCACGAGCAGCGCCGCGACGAACGCGCCCGCCGTCTGCGCCAGCGCGTAGGGCGCGACCTTGCGCCAGGAGAATCCCTTGAACACCGCGAGCGCGATCGTCACGGCGGGATTGAGGTGAGCGCCGCTGATCCGGGACGCGACGTACACGCCCAGCGTCACGCCGAGGCCCCACGCCCAGGCGATGCTGTCGTGATCTCCGATACCCCCGGCGACGACCTGCGCCACCACCCCGCAGCCGAACAGGATGAGGATCATCGTCCCGACGAACTCCGCGGCGAGCTCGCCGGTCAGCCCCCGGGCCTTGAGGTTTCGCACCATTGCTTCCTCCACTTAGGACACCGGCTCCCTTGCCGGTGCCGCGACGTTAAATTCGTGAAAACACGGGGTCAACGAGGTCGGGTCGGCATTGTCGAACGACACGCCCGGGGGTTCGACATTGTCGAATCGGCGCTGGTCGGGTTAGGGTCGCGCCGTGCCAGGTCCCATCCAGTCCATCGAGCGCGCCGCCGCGATCCTCCGGTTGCTGGCGCGCGGTTCCGGCCGTCTCGGCGTCGGCGAGATCGCCGATTCGCTGGAGCTGGCCAAGGGAACCGCGCACGGCATCCTGCGCACGCTGCAGGGCGTCGGCTTCGTCGAACAGGACCGCGACAGCGGCAAGTACCAGCTCGGCGCCGCGCTGCTGCACCTGGGCACGAGCTACCTCGACGTCAACGAACTGCGCTCGCGGGCCATCAACTGGGCGGACGCGCTCGCCGCGCGCAGCGGGGAAACCGTGCGCATCGGCGCGCCGCTGGAGGGCAGGGTTTTGGTGGTACACCATGTCTTCCGGCCCGACGATTCGTTGCAGAGCCTCGACGTCGGGACATTGCTGCCGCTGCACGCCACGGCGCTCGGCAAGGTCCTGCTGGCCTACGACGTGACTCTCGTGGCATCGTTGCGCGGCGGCGAGCAGGAGGCCTACACCCGGCGGACGCTGACCTCGCCGACCGCGATCAAGCGCGCGTGCGCCAAAGTCCGCGAAACGGGCTGGGCGAGCGAGCGCGGCGAGCTGACGCCTGACGAGGCGGGGATCGCCGCGCCGATCCGCGGGCACGGCGGCATCGTGGTCGGCGCGATCGGGGTTTCCGGCACGGTGGAACGGATCTGCGAGCCCGACGGCAGCCCGAACGCGCGGTTGCTCGGTCACGTGCGTGACGCCGCGCGCGCCGTGTCCCGTGATCTCGAAACCTCGCGGCACTGAACGGCACGGTACTGACGGAGCGGAGATCATGGTCCAGCGGTTCGTGATGTCGATCGACCAGGGCACGACGTCGACGCGGTGCATCCTGTTCGACGCGCGCGGACGGCTGGTCTCGGTCGTGCAGCGCGAGCACCAGCAGCACTTCCCGCGTCCGGGCTGGGTCGAGCACGACGCCGTCGAGATCTGGAAGAACCTCGGGCGGATCGTGCCCCAGGCCCTGGCACAGGCCGGGGCGAGTGCGGAGCAGGTGGTCGGGCTCGGCATCGCCAACCAGCGCGAGACGACGGTGGTGTGGGACCGGCACACCGGGGCGCCCGTGGGCAGGGCGATCGTCTGGCAGGACACCCGCACCGACCGGATGCTCGAACATCTCGCACGCGAACCGGCCGCCCGGCGCGTCCGGCAGCTGTGCGGGCTGCCGCTGGCGACCTACTTCTCGGCGCCGCGTGTCCGCTGGCTGCTGGAAGAGATCCCCGGCCTGCGCGAGCGCGCCGAACGCGGCGACGTCCTGTTCGGCACGATGGAGAGCTGGCTGATCTGGAACCTGACCGGCGGGCCCGAGGGCGGCGTGCACGTCACCGACGTCACCAACGCCAGCCGTACCATGCTGATGAACATCCGCACGCTGGACTGGGACGACGAACTGCTGGACTTCTTCGACGTCCCGAAGGCGATGCTGCCGGAGATCCGGTCGTCCACCGAGGTCTACGGCACCACCACCCGGGTGGTGCCGGGAATCCGTATCGCGGCGGCGCTCGGCGATCAGCAGGCGGCGTTGTTCGGCCAGACCTGTTTCGCGCCGGGCGAGGCGAAATGCACCTACGGGACCGGCAGTTTCCTGCTGCTCAACACCGGGGATACGCCGGTGCTCTCGACCCACGGCATGCTCACCACGGTCGGGTTCAAGATCGGCGACGAGCCCGCGGTGTACGCGCTGGAGGGCTCCATCGCGGTCACCGGTTCGCTGGTGCAGTGGTTCCGTGACGGCCTCGAACTCATCGGCAGCGCCCCGGAGATCGAGACGCTCGCCAGGACCGTCGAGGACAACGGCGGCTGCTACATCGTGCCCGCGTTCTCCGGATTGTTCGCACCGCATTGGCACAGCGAGGCGCGCGGGGTGATCGCCGGGCTGACCTCGTACATCACGAAGGGTCATCTCGCCAGGGCCGTGCTGGAGGCCACCGGCTGGCAGACCCGCGAGGTCGTCGACGCGATGAACGCCGACTCCGGCCTGGCGCTTTCGACGCTCAAAGTGGACGGTGGGATGACCGCGGACAACCTGCTCATGCAGTTCGTCGCGGACGTGCTCGACGTGCCCGTGGTGCGCCCGATGGTGGCGGAGACGGTGTCGCTCGGCGCGGCTTACGCGGCCGGGTTGTCCGTAGGGTACTGGCCGGATTTGGAAGGCCTGCGACGCAACTGGCACCGGGCGGGCCAGTGGCTGCCCTCGATGGACCCCGGCCGGCGGGACACCGAATACGCGCACTGGCGGCAGGCCGTCGAGCTGACCTTCGGCTGGATGCGACCGGCGGAGACGCCGACTACGCCCGGGTCCGACCTGGTCGAGGTCGTCCTCAGCGACCACCGGAGGCTCGAGCAACTGTGCCGCGAGCTGCGCAACCATGAGGCCGACCGGGAGACCTCGCGCGCCGAACTGTCGGCCTTGCTCGTCGCGCACGCGACCGCCACCGAGCGCGTGGTTCACCCGTCCGGACAGGACGGTGCCTTCGGCGAGGAGCTCCTCGCAGTGCTGGAGGCCGACCCGCTCGACGGCGACGAGTTCGACAAGGCGCTGATCGGCCTGGAGTCCGTCGTGGACGCCCATGTCCGGGGCGAGGAGCGCGGGCTGCTCAACGAACTCCGGCGGACACTGTCCCTTTCGGACCGCACCGCGCTGGGCCGGGCCTTCACCGGCGAGCGCCGCAGGCAACTCGACCTCGGCTGTGGCACCCTCGCCCACGTCAGGGAGAACGCCGCGCGGCTGCGCCTCTGACCGGTGTCCGACAGCGACCACCCGTGGCCCCGCCTCACCCACTACTGTCCGCCTGGCCCCGCCACTCCCTCAATCGGAGCAGCGCGGGTGACACGGTGCGATTGTTGTTCACTTACCCGGTTAATTGCCGTTAATTCGTGGCGATACGTACGCTCGTTCCCGAAATGGTTTAGTCCTTCGAGACAGGAGAACTGCCGTGCGAAAACGGATGGCGGCCCTTGTTCTGACAATTGTCGCGCTGACTTTCCTGGTCGGGGCGCCCGCATCGGCCGCCGAGAGCAGCCGTCCGCCGCGCTCCTGCGCCGCGGCGGAATACAGCGTCCTGTTCGGTGAAGGCATAGTCGTGCGCTGTTTCCCGCCTTACCCGGGCTACACCTATCGGGCCGTCGCGCACTGTTTCGCCGGGAATGTGTTCTGGACGACGGTCGGGTACTGGGTGCCGTTCGGCCCGTCCTCGGCCGAGTGTGTCGGCGGATTGCTCACGCCCGCTTCGGTGGTCGGATACGACGTCGACGTGCTCTGACCGGTCTGGGCGTACCCGCCTCGTCACCGACGGTGCCCGCCGCCTGAAGATCTGCTTAAGGAGGACACCGGAAGCTCGCCGGACCGCGGAATCCGCAGGACGATCACCTCATGGCGGGTATTTCCGAGCGAGCGGCGGTACGGCGGCTCCACGACCGGTTCGGGTTCGGGCCGCGGCCCGGTGACCTGGACCGGGGCTTCGCCGAGACGGTGACGCGGCTGCTGACGCCGGGGGACGACCCTGGCGCGAAGGCAACACCGATCCCGCGACCGGGCCCGCCGCCGGACCGGCCGGGCAAGCAGGACAAGACCGGGAAGCAGGCGTACGCGAAGAGCCTTCAGGCGCAGGCCACCGCGGCGGCGATCTGGTGGCTCGACCGGATGGTCGCGGCCGATCTCGCCTCGGTCGAGCGCCTGACCTGGTTCTGGCACGGGCACTTCGCGACGAGCGAGCAGAAGGTCAAGAGCCCGGAGCTGATGCTCACGCAGAACCAGGCGCAGCGCACGCTCGGCATGGGCGGCTTCACCGCGCTGGCGCAGGCGATGATCGTCGACCCCGCGATGCTGCTGTGGCTGGACGGGAACAGCAACAAGGCGGGCAAGCCCAACGAGAACCTGGCCCGCGAGTTCATGGAGCTGTTCGCGCTCGGGGTCGGCCACTACAGCGAAAACGACGTCCGGGAGGCCGCGCGGGCGCTGACCGGCTGGGCGGCCAAGCGCGACACCACGACGGCGCAGTTCGTCGCGAAGCGGCACGACAACGCCGCGAAAACCGTCCTCGGCAGCACGGCGAACCTCGACGCGAAGTCCTTTGTGGACCTTGTACTGGCCAGACCGGAATCGGCGCCGTTCGTGGTGGGACGGCTGTGGTTCCGGCTCGTCTCGCCGACGCCGCCCCCTGCCGACGTGCTGAACCGCCTCGTCGCGGCCTACGGCGGCGCCCGGGACATCCGCGCGCTGCTCACCGCGATCGCCGCGGAACCCCTGTTCCGTGACAGCGCGACGTCGCTGGTGAAACAACCGGTGGAATGGCTTGCCGGGCTCATGCGCGCGCTCGGCGTCCGGCCGTCGAAACTGGACGACAAGGGGAAAACCCAGCTGCTGGCCGGGCTGCGCGGGATGGGCCAGGTCCCGTTCCAGCCACCGAGCGTGGGCGGCTGGGCGGCGGGCGGGGCCTGGCTGACGACGTCGGCCGGGGTGGCCCGGCTGCACCTGGCACAGCTGATCGTCCAGCACGCGGAGCTGGGCGCGGTCGCGAAGGCGTCCGACAAGCCCGCCGCGATCGGCGACCTGCTGGGCGTGGACGCCTGGTCGAACCGGACCCGCGCGGCGCTCGCCGGTGTCGGCGGCGACGTCAAGCAACTGTCCACTGTGGCCGCTTGTGCCCCCGAATACGTGGTGAGCGGGTAGATTCCGATGAACAAACTGACTCGGCGGAGGTTCCTGATCGCCTCCGGTGTCACCGCGGCGGGCGCGCTCGCGGCCGGGGCGACCCAGGTCGACTGGGCGGACCTCATGACCGCGGCCCAGCAGACACCGCTCGACCCGAAGGCGGGCGTGCTGGTCGTGGTGACGCTCTACGGTGGCAACGACGGGCTGAACACCGTCGTGCCCGCGAGCGACAGCCGCTACCAGGACGCGCGGCCGGAGCTGGCGTACAAGCCCGAAGACGTGCTCGACCTCGGTGAGGGACTCGGTCTGAACCCCGGAATGAAGGGCCTCAAAGGGCTTTGGGACAGCGAGGAACTCGCCATCGTGCGTGGGGTCGGCTACCCGAAACCGGACCACAGCCACTTCCGGTCGATGGCGATCTGGCAGACGGCGTCGCCGGAGACGTCGGTGCCGACCGGCTGGCTCGGCCGGTGGCTCGACACGTCGGGAGACGACCCGCTGCGCGCGGTGTCTGTCGAGCCCGTACTGCCCCCGCTGCTGGCCGGGGCGCAGACCGCGGCGGCTTCGCTGCCGGTCGGCGGGCTCGCCCTGCCGAAGGGAACGCTCGGAAAGTCGTTCGAGGGACTCGGCGCGGCACAGCCGGGCGAGGGATTCTGGCAGGCGAAGGCGGCGAAGTCGATCGGCGACCTGCACAACGCCGTCCGGGTGCTCGGTGGCGCGGTGCACCCCGCGGGCGGCGGGCGCCAGGTGGGCGGCGGGCAGCAGGCGAAGGGCAAGGGTGCCTTGGCGGCGCAGCTCGACGTCGTGGCCGGGCTGATCGAGGCGGGCGTGCCGACGCGCGCGTATTCGGTGTCACTGGGCGGTTTCGACACCCACGCCGACGAACGTGGCACCCAGCAGCGGCTGCTGACCGAACTCGACGGCGCGCTGACGCCGTTCGTGCAGCGGCTCGGGAAGACCGACCGCGGCAAGCAGGCGGTCGTGCTGGTGTACTCGGAGTTCGGCCGCCGGGTCGCGGCCAACGCGAGCGAGGGCACCGACCACGGCACCGCGGGCCCGGTCTTCGTGCTGGGCAACGGCGTCCGCGGCGGCTTCCATGGCACCGAGCCGAGTCTGTCCGATTTGGACAATGGCGACCTGAAGCAGAGCACGGATTTCCGCGACGTCTACGCGACGATGCTGGAGAAGGTGCTGGGCACCGACGCCGGGCGCGTCCTGCCAGGACACTCCGGCCGCGTCGACGGCCTCCTCGCCTGACTCCCCGGTGGCCGCCTCCGTATGTCGCGAACGCGTCGTTCAGGACGGTGAACGTCGGCAACGGAGCGTTCACGACAGGCCGGACGGCTCGCGGTCGGCGAAGCAGCATGTCGCGAACGACGCGTACGAGACGCTCATCGTCCCGAACGCGTCGTTCCGGAGACCCCGAGGCCCCTTGCCGAACAGCATAGGGGGAGGGACCGACGAAACCGGTCGAGAGCGGGCGGGCGGGGTCCGTGAAAGCCACCATCACAGCGCTGAGCGCCGGTAAGGAGTCCTTCACGGCCGTGAGCGCCGGTAAGGGGGCCTTCACGGAGACGGCCAGCGCGCGTCAGGCCGGAGTGAGGCCGGTGAGGACGAAGACGGCACCGCCGTCAGGGGCCGCGTCGCAGCGCAGGTCGCCGCCGTGGGCGCGGGCGAAACCCCGGGCGATCGCCAGGCCGAGGCCGGAACCGCCGGCGCGGCGGTCACGGGCGTCGTCGAGCCGGACGAGCCGGTCGAAGATGCGTTCGCGGTCCGCCTCCGGAACGCCGGGACCGGTGTCGGACACCGCGAACCCGTCCGGCGCCACGGAAATCGTCAGCGTGCCGTGCCCGGCCATCGCCTGCAGGGCGTTGTCCACCAGGTTCGTCAGGATCTGGGTGAGCCGGTCGGCGTCGCCGAGCACCCGGGCGTCCGCGCCGCCGACGGTCACGGTGACGTCCGGGGCGAGCAGGCCCACCCGCTCCGCCTGGGCCTCGGCCAGCGGGAGCAGCGGCACCGGCGCGCGGCCGATCTCCGCGCCGGCGTCCAGCCGGGCCAGTTCCAGTAAGTCGTTGACGAGCTTCCCGGCTCGCCGCGATTCGCGGACGACCAGGAGCTGGAGACGCTCCCGCTGTCCGGGGTCGGTATCCGGGGGCAGCTGGAGGACGGCCTCGGCCGCGGCCTGGACTCCGGTGAGCGGGGTACGCAGCTCGTGGGCGGCGTCGGCGACGAACCGGCGCGTGCGCTCTTCCGAGGCCCTGGCCGTCCGCTCGGCGCCTTCGAGAGCGTCGAGCGCGGCGTCGAAGGCCGCCGCGGTGCGGCCCAGTTCGGTGGTGGTGCGCACCGGCGCCAGCCGCCCGCCCCGGCGGCCGGAGACGATCGACCGCGCCAGCCGCGTCATGGCGTCCAAAGGGGACAGTGCGAATCGGACACCGAGCAGCAGGGCGAGCGCGGTGACCAGCACCGCGACCAGCCCGGTGATCAGCAGGAGCCGCTGAAGCGTTCGCTCCGTCCCGGCCACGATCGAATCGTCGGCGGTCAGTGTCAGCTTGGCGCCGTTGATCTTCGCCGCACCGGACAACGTCGCCTTCACCTGGCGCAGCCGGGTCGTCGACGGCGGTTGCAGCGCCCCGTAAACGGCGCCGTCCGGCATGGCGAGCTGCCCGCGTACCCCGCGTGTCTCGACCCGCCGGAGCAGGTTCGGCGGGCTCAGGTTCTGCTTCGCCAGCTGCTGGGCCAGCTGGACGCGCGCGGCCAGCAACCCGTTGACGTCCTTTTCCGCCTGCGCGCGGAACACCGCGTTGACCACGAAGAAGACGATCACCAGCACGACCACCAGCACGGTGAGCGCGGTGACGGTGACCCTGCGGTACAACGACGCCGTGCGGAGCCCGCTCATCAGGAGTCCCCGCGCAGGATGTACCCCTGGCCGCGCACCGTGTGCAGCAGCCGTGGCCCGTGTGCCTCGAGTTTCTTGCGCAGCGTGCTGACGTTGACCTCGACGAGGTTCGCGGCGTAGTCCTCGTATCCCCATACGGCGGTGAGGATCTGTGTCTTCCCGACCACCCGGTCGCGGTGCGCGGCGAGATAGCCCAGCAGTTTCCACTCGGTCGCGGTGAGGTCGACCGGTTTTCCGCCGTAGTGCACCGTCCCGGCTTCGACGTCCACGACGAGATCGCCGATTTCGATGGCGGGCCGGGTCCGTCCGGTCCGCCGCAGCACCGCGCCCGCCCTGGCGACGAGTTCGGCCAGCACGAATGGTTTCACCACGTAGTCGTCCGCGCCTTCGTCGAAGCCGCGCAGCCGGTCCTCGACGCCGTCACGGGCGGTCAGCATCACCACTCCGGCCGCGGAACGGCGCCGGACGACGCCGAGCAGTGCGAACCCGTCGCGGCCGGGGAGCATCACGTCGAGAATCACCAGATCGGGGCGAAAACGGGCGAGTTCGGGTTCGAGTGCGGCCCCGTCGGCGAGCGCGCGCACGGAGAAGCCGGCCGCCGCCAACGCCGTCTCCACCGAGACCCGGATGGCTTCGGCGTCCTCGACCACAAGGATCCGTGGCTCACCTGACACCGGGGCAGCTTAACCCCGGGCCAGTGTTCACCCGTTGGTGGTTGAGCGGCCGCGTCGCAGTGACTTAGCGTCGAGCCCGAGCGGAAATGCGGAGGTACGCATGTCTACTGGGGACATCAGCAGGCGTTCGGTGTTGTGGGGCGGCGGCGCGGCGGCAGCGGGCGCGGCCATGGCGATGCTGCCGGGTGTGGCGTTCGCGGCGCAGGAAGCGGGCGGCGTCCCGGTGACGAAGACCGTCACAGGCACCTTCACCCCGGACATCCCGGACTGGTACTACCTTCCGGTCGACGTGCCGCGCGGGGTCGCCCGGATCGACGTCGTCTACTCCTACGACCGGCCGCAGGTGCCCGGCGGCGTCCGCGGAAATGCCTGTGACATCGGCGTTTTCGGGCCGGAAGGGCACCAGCTGGGCAACGAGCGCGGCTTCCGGGGCTGGTCGGGCGGGTTCCGGGACCGGTTCTCGATCAGCGCGTCGGAGGCGACGCCGGGATACCTGCCGGGTCCGATCACCCCCGGTCGATGGCACGTCATCCTCGGCCCCTACACCGTCGCGCCGCAGGGTCTGAACTACCGGGTGGACATCACCCTGACTTTCGGCCCGCAAGGCACGCCGGTCAAGCCGCACCCCGCGCCGGAAACCGCGCCGGCCCGCCAGCGTGGCGCGTCCTGGTACCGCGGCGACAGCCACCTGCACACCGTGCACTCCGACGGCAAGCGCACGCCCGCCGAACTCGTGGCCGCCGCCCGCGCGGCGAAACTCGACTTCATCGTCTCCACCGAGCACAACACGCCGAGCGCGTCCCTGCAGTGGGGCGACCACGCGACGGACGACCTGCTGATCCTCAACGGCGAAGAGGTGACCACCCGCTCCGGGCACTGGCCCGCGATCGGCATCCCGGCCGGGAAATGGATCGACTGGCGGTATCGCGCGTCGGATCCGGTCGAGTTCCGCCGGTTCGTCGACCAGGTGCACCGCCACGGCGGGCTGGTGACCGCGGCGCATCCGTTCGCCAACTGCTTCGGCTGCACCTACGAGTACGCCTACGAACTGGCCGACCTCGTCGAGGTGTGGAACGGCCCGTGGACCGAGGACGACCAGGCCAGCGTCATCCACTGGGACGGCCTGCTGCGCGGCGGCCGCTGGATCCCGGCGATCGGCGACTCCGACGCGCACACCCCGGACCACACCGTCGGCCTGCCGCACACCGTGGTCCGCGCGGACAGCCTCGCCAGGAAGGACCTCCTGTCGGGGTTGAAGGCCGGACGTTCCTGGCTGGCGGAGTCGGCCGACGTGTCCCTCGACTTCACTGCCGCCGCCGGATCACGCACCGCCGGGATCGGCGAGCGGCTGTCGGCCGGCATCGGCACCCCGGTCACCGTGAAGGCCGTCGTCGGCGGGGTGCCGGGCACGACGGTGACCTTTCTCGACCAGCTGGGCCCGGAACACACCGAAACCGTTCCCGCTTCCGGCACCGCCACGGTCACGTGGACCACTTACCCGCGTTACAGCCGCTGGGTGCGGGTCGAGGTGCGGCGCCCGTCCGGCGGCCCGAAGACGACGGTGCCGAACGCCATGGTCGCGATGTCGAACCCGATCTTCCTCGGCCAAGACCGCTTCCCCCGTACGGAGAGCTGAAGGGGACGTTCGTCTCGTCGGATGAGCTGAAGGGGGGGGGAGTAGGGGAGGCAGTCGGGGGGATGGCCCCAAACAGAACACGCCACCCGGGAGGGGGGGTC
>NZ_JBHYIK010000065.1:0-44986 GCF_042739735.1 Amycolatopsis sp. NPDC059027
GAACTCATGCGCGCGCACGGCAGGCAGAGCGTCGTCTACGGCCACTACGGCGAGGGCTGCCTGCACCTGCGGCTCGACTTCGACCTGCTGTCGAAGCCCGGCGTCGCGGGGTTCCGGAAGTTCCTCGAAGAGGCCGCCGACCTCGTCGCCGCGCACGGCGGATCGCTGTCCGGCGAACACGGCGACGGGCAAGCGCGTTCGGAACTGCTGTCGCGGATGTACAGCCGGGAAATGCTCGCGCTTTTCGCGCGGTTCAAGGCGATCTTCGATCCGGACGGCCGGATGAACCCGGGGATTCTCGTCGACCCGCGGCCCATCGACGCCGATCTCCGGGTCCGCCACGCCCCGCTGGCGATCGAGGACGTCACCGTGCTCGGCTATCCCGAGGACCGCGGCAGTTTCGGGCAGGCGATGCGGCGCTGCGTCGGCGTCGGGAAATGCCGCAACACCAGCGGTCCCGGCGTGATGTGCCCGAGCTATCGCGTCACTCGCGAGGAAAAGCACTCGACGCGGGGCCGCGCGCACCTGCTCGCCGAGATGATCAACGGCGAGCTCGTCACCGACGGCTGGCGGTCCGAAGAGGTCCGTGACGCACTCGACTTGTGCTTGTCCTGCAAGGGATGTCTGTCCGACTGCCCGGTGGACGTGGACATGGCGACCTACAAGGCCGAGTTCCTGCACCAGCACTACCGGCGGCGCGTGCGCCCGGCGTCGCACTATTCGATGGGCTGGCTGCCGGTGTGGCTGCGTGCGGCCGCGCTTGCGCCGCGGCTGGCGAACGCGGTCGCCGGACGTCCCCGGCTCGCGGCGTTGCTCAAGCGGGCAGGCGGAATCGCCCCCGAACGGGACCTGCCGGAGTTCGCGCCGACGCCGTTCACTCAGGCCCGCCGTGATCTGCGCCGTCGGGCCACCGGCCCGAAACCCCTTGTGCTGTGGCCGGATTCGTTCAACAACTACCTGACACCCGGCGTGCTCGACGCGGCCACCGAGGTCCTCACCGTGGCGGGTTACGACGTCGTGCTGCCGGACCGGGGTGTCTGTTGTGGACTGACCTGGGTGTCCACCGGACAGCTCGGCGTCGCGCGGAAGGTGCTGCGCCGGACGCTTTCCGTGCTGGCGCCGTATCTCGACGCCGGGTACGAGGTGGCCGGGCTGGAACCGAGCTGCACCGCGCTCTTCCGCGGCGACCTGGCGGCGTTGCTGCCCGGCGACCCGTACGCGCAGTTGCTCGCCTCGCGCACGAGGACACTGGCCGAGTTGCTGGCGGACTCCCCGGTGGAGTTCCCCGCGCTGGACGTCGAGGCGATCACGCAGGTCCACTGTCACCAGCACGCGGTGCTCGGGTTCGCGGCGGACGAGGCCGCGCTCGCCGCCGCCGGGGTGCGCAACACCACGCTGGACTCCGGATGTTGCGGGCTGGCGGGCAACTTCGGCTTCGAACGCGGCCACTACGACGTCTCGGTCGCGTGTGCCGAGGACCGGCTGCTGCCCGCCGTGCGCGCGGCGCCGGCGGAGACGGTGGTGCTCTCGGACGGGTTCAGCTGCCGGACGCAGATCGCGCAGGAGTCGGGCCGGGAGGCACTGCACCTGGCCGAGCTCCTGCGCCGGGCCCTGCGTCGCTAGCCGAAGGGGACTTTCTCCACCCATGCCCCCGCCACCACCCTCAACGGAGACGCTTCGCGCCCGGTCTTGATCCCGAAGACGAGCTGAAGGGGACTTTCCTCGCATGTGATGAGACGAAAGTCCCCTTCGGCCCACGGTGATCGGGCAGGATCGGGAAGATGCGGGACAGTGGTCACCTCGTCGAGATCGCCTGCGACGAGTCGGGGTCCGAGGGTGAGAAGCTCATCGGCGGGGAGACCGACGTCTTCGCCCACGCCGGGGTCCGGCTGGACGTCGAGACCGCGGCGGACTGCATCCGGGAGATCCGGCGCCGGATCCGGTCCCCGGCGCTGGAGTACAAGGCCAACCACCTGCTCCGCGAGAAACACCGGCCGGTGCTCGTGTGGTTGCTCGGCGCGTCGAGCCCGCTGTACGGGCACGCGTCGTTGTATCTGGCCGACAAGGCGTTCTTCGTCGTCGGCAGGATCGTCGACCTGCTCGTGGAGGACGAACTCTCCGCGGCGAGCGCTGGTCTGTACCGCGGTGAGGAAGCGCGTGGTCTGGCGCTCACGCTGCATCGGGACGGGCTGCGCGCGTTCGGGTACGAGCGGTGGCAGGCCTTTCTGGAGGAGTTCAACACGCTCATGCGGGCCAAGAACAGGCAGGGCGAGACATCCGTCGACGCGTTCTTCGCGCTGGTCGACGTGCTGCGTCTCGACGCGACCGGCCCGGTGCACGAGATCCTGGGCCTGCTGGCGAAAGCCCGGCCCCGGGTGGAGGCCTCGCGGGTGCGGGTGCTCGATGATCCGAAGACGTTCTCGGCGCTCAATCCGCTGATCCCGGCCGTCGTCCGGGCCGTGACCCACTGGGGCGCGGGCGGCGGACCCGTTTCCGTCGTCCACGACGAACAACTCGTGCTGACCCCGGAGCGCGTCGCCCGGATCGAGGAGATTCTCGACGATCCCGCGTTGGCCCGGTTCACCTCCGGGGCCCGGTTGGCCGCACTGCGCTTCGTCGACTCGCGGTCCGATCCGCGCGTCCAGATCGCCGACTTCCTCGCCGGGGTGGCGAGGAAGATCGCGTCGGACGAACTCGCCGGACGGGGCGACGCCGAACTCACCGCGTTGCTGCGCCCTTACACGGACCCGTTTTCGCTCTGGGACGACGAACGAAGCTGAGCGGTCAGTGGCGTTCGGCGCCCGGCTCCCGCGCGGGCAGGCCGCGGAGCAGGACGTCGAGGAACAGGTCGAAGCGCGGCGCGCTGTGGCCGAGGTCGAGTGGATTCTCCTGCGCGGCGAGCCAGCCGACGACGGACGTGATGAAGATGTACCAGCTCTGTTCGGCCAGGCCGGGCTCGGCGCCCGCGTTCGTGAACGCGGTGATGACCTCCTCTCGGACTTGGCCGAAGGAGCGGGCGTTGTGGCGGTGTGGCCGTGACAGGCGGGTGGCGTAGCCGGGTACGGCGAGGAACTGGTCGTGCATGGCCCACGCGACGCGGGTGAGCCACGGCCGCCACGACCGGCCCTGCGGGCCTTCGGGCGGGAGGACGCGCTCGATCACGACCTCGCTGATCAGATCGAACAGCTGGTCGCGGTTCTTGACCCAGCGGTAGAGCGCGCCGTGGGTGACCCCCAGCCGGGCGGCGAGATCCCGCATGGTCAGCGTGTCGAGGTTCCCCGCCGCGATGGCGGCGTCGACGATCCGCTCGCGGCTGATCTGCGCGGGGCGCCCCGGGCGCTGTCGGGTTGTCGCGGCGTCGGCCATGACGAGGACTTTACGAGACCGGCCTGGGTGAGGACGACCACACCATGGTTTATAACCATTGGTCACAAATCCTGTTAGCCTTGCCGCATGGACATCACGACAGCATTGAAGGAAGACAGCGCGATCAACGGAACCGTTGCCGACGGCTTCGAGCCGGTGCGGGACGAGTTCGCCGCGGTCGTGGCGGCCGAAGGCGGCGACCTCGCCGCGCAGCTGGTCGCGTATCGGCACGGCGGGCGGGTCGTGGACCTGTGGACCGGCCCGGAGCTGGACGGCGATTCACTGCTCGGCACGTTCTCCGCCAGCAAGGGTGCCGCGCACCTGGTCGTCGCCCTGCTCGTGCAGGACGGCGTGCTGGACCTCGACGAGCGGGTCAGCCACTACTGGCCGGAATTCGGCGTGGAGGGCAAGCGGGACATCACCTTGCGCGAGCTGCTGGCGCACCGGGCGGGCCTGGTCGGCGCCGACACGGGATTCACGCTCGAGGAACTCGCCGACGACCGGGTTGTCGCCGAGCGCCTCGGTGCGCAGCGTCCGTACTGGCGACCGGGAAGCGCTTTCGGCTACCACGCGCTGGTCATCGCGGCGCTGAGCGGCGAGGTCGTCCGCCGCGCCACCGGGCGGACCATCCAGGAGCATTTCGCCGAACGGATCCGCGATCCGTACACGGTGGACTTCCACCTCGGGTTGCCCGAGGATCAGGAATCCCGTTTCCTGAGCGCGCAGCCGATGCTGACGACCCCGGAGCGGACGGCCGCGCTGGCGGCACGGGCGACCGGCGCGCACAGCCTGTCGGGTATCGCGTTCAACCGGAACCATCCGCGGAACCCGGAACTGTGGACCCTGCCGAACCACCGGACGGTCCGGGCGCTCGGGACGACCTCGTGGGGTGGCGTGGCCTCGGCACGCGGCATGGCCAGGATGTACGCGGCGGCGATCAGCTCGCTCGACGGCAGGGCGCCGCTGCTGAAGCCGGCCACGGCCGCCGCGTTCGCGCAGGTCCAGTCCATCGGCTACGACCTGGTGACCCGCGAGCACAAGGCGTTCGGGGTCGGCTTCCACGTCACGTCCGAGTACTACCCCGTGCTGGGGCAGGGCACCTTCGGGCACAGCGGAGCGGGTGGCCAGCAGGCGTTCGCCGATCCGCGCAACGGCGTGGCGTACGGCTACACCCGCCGTCGGTTCCCGTTCCCTGCCGCTGCCGCCCCGGAAAACGACCGCCTGATCCGCGCGTTGTACGCCGCGTTCTAGAGCCAGGTGCGTACGCCGCCGTGGCCGGAGCAGGTGCCCGAGCGGTGCTGGCTGTAGCTGTAGGAGCCGTCCTTGCAGAGCGCGGTCGCCCCGGCCGGATTCGAACCGGGCCGCTGCACGCACACACCGCTGGAATTGCGGTAGTGGTCGGCGTCGCATTCCGCGGGCGCGGTCGTTTTCGGTGCCGCCGGAGTGGTTTCCACCGGCGGCGGGGAATAGGTGGTTTCGGGCGGGGCGGAATACGTCGTGGTCGGCGTTGCGCTGGTGGTGGGCGGGGAATACGTCGGCGGCGTATAGGTGGGCGAAGTGCTCGGGGTGAACGCGGCCGGACTTCCGGGATTGGTGGCGGGTACGGTGCCCACGCCGCATCCCGCGATGAACAGGCAGGCGGCCACTATGACGGCGAACTTCTTCACGGTTCCTCCCCAGCCTTCTCGAGACCCGATGTCGAGTTGTCGGGGAAAACGCGCTCGCCGTTACTCGGGACAATTCCCGAAAATACCGGAAGTATGGTGGGTGAATGACGAGTTTTCCGCCGGGCTAGGCGGTCGCCCACCAGGTGCGGGCGAGCGCGTCGAGGGTGGGTTCCGGCGGTGCGGGCATAACGCGGAGATACCACGGCAGATTGCTGTACACGTGCAGCAAGGTGTACGCGAGACAGCGGCGGGCGAAGTCGTCACCGAGCTGGTCCGGACCATAGCCGTAGGCGAGCAGAAGGCGGCGCAGGAAGTCCGCGTCGCCGCTGGAGACGAACAGGCCGGTGGCCACGAAGTCGTACTCGGCCGCGCCCCGCATCGCGGGTTCGAAGTCGAAGAGGCCGGTGAGCCGCCAGCCGTCGTCGCCCGGTGCGACCATCAGGTGATCCCGCATGAACTCGGTGTGCAGCGGAACGGGTTTCGGTGTGCCGAGGTCGACCGCGGCGAGAAAACCGGGGATCTGGGCCACCCAGTCCTCGTGGAGTCCGGTGGCGCGATGATGCTCGACGGCGGCAGCGCGGCGTCCGGCGATGAACTCCGTCCAGTCCTTCGGTTCGAGGATCGCGAGTGCCGGGTCGTCGACCGCGTGCAGCGCCGCGAGCGTTTCGCCCAGTCCGGGTGCCAGCCGCCGTTTGTCCTCTGTGGACAGTTCGGGCCAGGCCTCCGCGAGCGTGCGCCCGGGAAGACGTTCCATCAGCACGTATCCCCAGCCTTCGTGCTCCCCCGAGGCTTCGACGCCGGGAGTGGGAATCGGCAGCCTGCCGTGCAGCGTTTCGAGCATGGCCAGCTCGGTGCCGAGCTCGTCGGCGTAGACCGGCGGGTAGAGCTTGAGCACGAGCTTCTCGCCGGCCGCGTACACCGGCAGCGAGCCCTCGGTGAACGGGACCACCGGTGTGCCGTCGAGCCCGATCGACTTCGTCAGCGTCGTGACGGCGGGGAGCAGGGCTTCGCGGGTGAGCGCGTCGAACTCGGCCTCGGTCGAGGCGGGCGGGAACGGCGTCATGAGCGCGACAGTAGGACACCGCCGTGAGCGGCGCGAAAGATTATTCGGTGCGTTCGAGCAGGGTCTTCGTGGCGTCGACGACCAGGCGGCAGATGTGGTCGGGGTCGGCGCTGGCGAGCGGTTCCCTGGTGGCGATCCCGCGGACGAGCCCGATGCCCAGCACCCAGGCCATGACGAGGTCGGCGCGCAGTTCGGCGTCCGGGGCGTCGGTGAGCGTCGCGAGCGTTTTGGCGTACTCGTCGCTGATCTGACGCCGGATCGCGGTGCTCGCGCTGTCGGAGGCCGCAGAACGCAGGTAGGTCGCCATCGCCCGGTGCGCCTGGCCGGTGCCGCTCGGGTCGAGGATGCTCCGCAGCGCGGCACCCAGCAGTTTCTCCGGAGAGGTCTCCGCGAGCTGCTGCTGGCCGTTGCGGGCCACCACCGCCTCGAACAGCTGCTCCTTCGTGCCGAAGTAGCGGAACAGCAGCGCCTGGTTGGCACCGGCCCGCTCGGCGATGTCCCGCACGGTCGTCCGGTCGAAGCCGCGTTCGGCGAAGAGTTCGCTCGCCGCGTCCAGCAGGGCGGCCTTGGTCGCCGCCGCGTCCCGCTTGCGGGTCTCTCGTGTCATCGCGCCTCCGTTCGCGAAGAGGCTAACCCGGCGTCGCGTTCCTGACCGCCACCCGTCCGGACGACGACGCCCGCACAAGCGGCGAGCTGCCGATTCGAAACCAGGACTCGGTTGGCGGTCCGTCAACCGTGCACGGCAAAATCACAGAGGTGAGGATCGGGATGCTGGGGCCACTCGAGGTCCGCACGGACGACGGCGTTCCGGTGGCCGTGCCGGGCGCCCGGTTGCGCGCGCTGCTGGTCGCCCTCGCGCTCGAACCCGGTCACGTGGTTTCCAAGGCGAAGCTGGTCGACTGGATTTGGGGTGAGCAGCCTCCCTCCGACGTGGCGAACGCCTTGCAGGCGTTGATTTACCGGTTGCGGAGGATAGCGCCCGGCGGGCTGGTCGAGGCGCAGTCCGGTGGGTACCGGCTGAGCGTGGAGCCCGACGCCGTCGACGCCCTGCGGTTCGAGAGTCTCGTCGGCCAGGCCCGGCGGGGCGAGGACGCGCAGCGGGCCCGGCTGCTGCGCGCGGCTCTCGAACTGTGGCGCGGCGCGGCCATGGAGGACATCGGGCTGCAGGACAGCGAGGCGTTCGATGCGGCGGTCTCCCGGTTCGAAGAGTTGCGCCTCGCGGCCTTGGAGGACCGGTTCGAGGTGGAAACGCGCCTCGGCCGCGGCCCGGAACTGCTCGCCGAGCTGACCGAGCTGGTGGCGGCGTACCCGACGCGGGAACGGTTCGCCGGCGCGCTGATGCGTGCCTTCGGCGCGGCCGGCCGGAGCACCGAGGCGCTGACCGTGTACCAGCGTACGAGGGAGGCCCTCGCCGACGCGCTGGGCGCCGAGCCTTCGCCGGAGTTGTCCGCGCTGCACGTCGCGCTGCTGCGCGACGAGCTGGCACCGCGGGAGGAGAGCCGGAAGACGAACCTGCGTGCCGAGCTGACCAGTTTCGTCGGCAAGGACGCCGACGTGACCGCGGTCGGCAAGCTCATCGGGGAACACCGGCTCACCACCCTGACCGGGCCCGGTGGCTCGGGGAAGACCAGGCTGGCCACGGAAACCGCGCGCACTCTCCTCGGGGATCTGCCGGACGGGGCCTGGCTGGTGGAGCTCGCCTCCGTCAGCGCGAGCGGGGACGTGGCGCAGGCGGCGCTCGCCGCGCTCGGCCTCCGGGACCAGGCCCTGCTCGGTGGGGTGACGAGCGGGGAGCCCGCGGACCGGCTCATCGCCGCGATCCGCGAGCGCGAGGCGCTGCTGATCCTGGACAACTGCGAGCACATGATCGAGTCGGCGGCGGCGTTCGCGCACCGGGTGCTCGGCGAATGCCGCCGGCTGCGGATCCTCGTGACGAGCAGGGAACCGCTCGGCATCATCGGTGAGGCGCTGTGGCTGGTCGAGCCGCTGGCCCTGCCCGCGGGGGACGCCGGCCTCGTCGAGATCGAGTCCTCGCCCGCCGTTCAGCTGCTGTGGGACCGGGCCTGCGCGGTGCGCAAGGACCTCGCGCGCGACGCGCGCACGCTGGCGAACATGGTGCGCGTCTGCCGCGCGCTGGACGGGATGCCGCTGGCGATCGAACTCGCCGCGGCCAGGCTGCGCACCATGTCCCTCGACCAGCTCGCCACCAGGCTCGACGACCGGTTCCGCCTGCTGACCAGCGGCAGCCGGACGGCGCTGCCGCGGCACAAGACGTTGCGCGCCGTGGTCGACTGGAGCTGGGAGCTGCTCACCGACGCCGAACGGATGGTGCTCCGCAGGCTGTCGGTGTTCTCCGGCGGGGCGAGCCTCGAAGCAGCCGAACAGGTCTGTGTCAGCGATGAGGTCGAGCAGGACCAGGTACTCGAGTTGCTCACCGCGCTGACCGAAAAATCGCTGCTGCGCACGGAGGGTGACAGCGCGCCACGCTATCGGATGATCGACACGATCAAGGAGTACGCCGGGCACCGGCTTGCCGAGGCGAGGGAATCGGATCTGGCGCGGCACGCGCATCTCGCGTACTTCACCGAGCTCACCGAGACGGCGGAACCTCATCTGCGCCGCGCCGAGCAGCTCGAATGGCTTGCCGCGCTCGAGGTCGAGCACGACAACATCGGTGGCGCGGTGCTCGACGCGATCGCGGCCGGTGACGCGCAAGGGGCGATGCGGCTCGCGGCGGCCGCCGGCTGGTACTGGTGGCTCGGCGGGCACAAGGCCGAGGGCACCGAGCTGGTCATCGCGGCGGCCACCACCCCCGGCGAGGTGACCGACGAGATCCGGGCCACGGTGTACTCGCTGGTGGTGCTGTTCGTGACGTCCGGGCAAGGTGACCAGTACCAGGCACAGGAATGGATCCACGACGCCTACCGGTTCAGCAGGCGCAGCCGCCGGCGTCACCCGCTGCTCGGGTTCTCCGCCCCGCTGGAACGCATGTTGCAGGCGCCGAACGAGTTCCTGCCCGCGTTCGACCCGCTGCTCACCGACGACGACCCGTGGGTACGCGCACTGGCCCGGTTGAACCGGGGCAACATGCGGATCATGCTCGGCCGCGACGAACCCGACGCGGACGCGGACATCGAGGCGGCGCTCAGCGAGTTCCGTGCGCTCGGCGAACGGTGGGGGACCTCCTTCGCGCTGACCTCGCTGGCGGACCGGCTCGCCATGCGCGGCGAGTTCGCCCGTGCGTGCCGGCACTACGAGCAGGCGATCGCGGTCGTCACCGAGGTCGGTGCCACCGAAGACGTCGTCCGGATGCGGACCCGGCAGGCCCAGTTGTACTGGCTGCAGGGTGACGAGCAGGCGAGCGCGGCGGCCATGAGCGAGGCGCAGCGGCACGCGGACCGGATCGCCTGGCCGGAGGCGCTGGCCGAACTGGCCATGTCGAAGGCGGAACTCGCGCGCTGGAGCGGCGACGCCGAGGAGGCACACCGGCAGGTCGCACTGGCGAAGACGTTGCTGGGCAACGGTTCGGAGATTTCCCACGTTCGCGCGGTGCGGCACGACCTGCTCGGCTACCTCACCGACGATCTCGACGAGGCCCGCGAGCACCGTGTCGAGGCGTTCCAGGCGGCCTCCGAGGCGGGGCACGTGCCGCTGATCGCGCAGGTCCTCGTCGGCGTCGCGGAGGTCGCCCTGCGCCGCGAGCAGTACGAACAGGCCGCGCAGCTGCTCGCGGCCAGCGCCGGCGTACGCGGGCTGCTGGATCGTTCCCAGCCCGACGTGGCTCGGATCGAGGAGGCCGTACGCCGTCGTCTCGGCGAGGCGGGATTCGCCGAAGCGACCCGGGAGGGTGCGCAGGCGAGCTGGCGAGAGCTGGTGGAGATCACCCTCGCTTGCTAGAGCCGGGTCGTCGATGACGACGAGGTGACGATGCGAGGACGCGCCGACGTACCTTCGGCCACGGCCGCCACTGCCGGTCGGCGGCGGAAGGACGGGGCTGGAAATGGGATCGTGGCTGCGGCGATATCAGCATGATGGTCAGCGGGCGACGGCACTTGTCTGCCTGCCCCACGCCGGGGGCACGGCCGCGATGTTCTCCCCGTGGCATGCGCTGCTGCCCGCGGACGTCGAACTGGTGGGCGTGCAGTACCCCGGTCGCCAGGACCGGATGGCGGAGCCCTGTGCCGAAAACCTCCCCGACGTCGCGGACCGGGTGGCCGCCGAGCTCGGCGAGCTGGGCGACCGGCCGATCGCGCTCTTCGGGCACAGTGTCGGCTCGGCCATCGCCTATGAGATCGCCGCCCGCCTGGAGCGGGACACCGATCTCACGGTCACACACCTCTTCGTGTCGGGGCGGAAAGCCCCGCATCGTCACCACGGCGAGCCGGACCACCGCCTCGCTGACGCGGACCTGGTCGCCGTGGTCCGGCGGTTCGGCGGCGACGTCGAGACGCTCGACGTTCCCAGCTTGTGGCCGGTCATCCTGCCGCCCCTGCGGGCCGATCTGCGGATGGCCGACAGGTACCGGCCCACACGGGTGACGGCGCTTCGCACGCCGATCACCGCGTTCGGCGGCGAACGGGACCACGTCTGCGCGCCGCCGGATCTGGAGACCTGGCGCGACGCGACGGCTGCCGGGTTCGACGTCGAAGTGTTCCGTGGCGGGCACCATTACCTGACCGAGGACGCGACGCCGGTGGTCTCGGCGATCGTGCGGCGGCTCCGTCCCGGGGCGGCCGGGCCACCGCGAGGTCCGGCGGTGCCCGCACGTCCGCCGACGGCGCTCGAACAGGAAATCACCGTGCTGTGGCGGAAAAGCCTCGACGTGCGCGAGGTCGGGGCGGACGACGACTTCTTCGAGCTGGGCGGCAATTCGCTGATCGGGATGCGGATCATCGATCAGGTAAGGGAGAGCTACGGCGTCGAGCTGTCCGTGCGCGCGTTCTACCTGGCGCGGACGCCTGCCGGAGTCGCCGAGCTGATCGAGAAGGAGAAGGTGTCGTCGTGAGGCTGACTCCCGGTGCCGGACACACCGTCGATCTCGACCGCGTCGACCTGTTCGACCCGGCGCTCTACGCCTCGGGCGATCCCCACGCGGTGTGGGACGTCATGCGAGCCGAGGCGCCGTTGCGCCACCAGGTCCTGCCGGACGGCAGGGCGTTCTGGTCGGTGACCCGGTACGAGGACGTCTGCCGGGTGCTGGGCGACCACCGGGTGTTCACCTCGGAACGCGGTACCGTCGTCACCCAGCTCGGGCAGGACGACATCGCCTCGGGCAAGCTGATGACCTCCACCGACCCGCCACGCCACACGCAGGTTCGCCGGGCGATCAGCGGCAGGCTCACCGCGCGGGCACTGGCGTCGTGGCGGGAGCGGATCCGCCAGGCCATCGTGCGCTTTCTCGAACCGGCACTCGACGGTGGCGCCTGGGACCTGGCCGAGCGGGCGTACCACCTTCCGATGGTCGTCGCGGGCTCGTTGCTGGGGATGCCGGAAGGGGACTGGGACGATCTCGTCCGGCTGACCGGCATGGTGACCGCCCCCGACGACCCGGAGTTCCGGGTCGGCAGCCAGACGATGACGCTGACGATCGCGCATCACGAGATCTTCGAGTACTTCGCCGAGCGCGTCCGGCGGCAGCGTTCGGCCGACGGCGACGCCGACAGCCTGCTCGAACACCTGATCACGGTCGGTGCGGGGAAAGCACACCTGACCGACGAGGAAATCGCCTACAACAGCTACAGCCTGCTGCTCGGCGCCAACGCGACGACGCCGCACACCGTCTCCGGCACGGTGCTCGCGCTCGCCGAACGGCCGCAGCAGTTCGACAAGGTGCGAGCCGACCCGTCGCTGATTCCGGCACTGGTCGAGGAGGGGCTGCGGTGGACCTCGGCGGCGTGCAACTTCATGCGGTACGCGACGGCCGACACCCGGGTCGGCGGCGGCACGGTCGCCGCGGGGGACGCGGTCGTCGCGTGGATCGGGTCCGCGAACCGTGACGAGTCCCAGTTCCCCGATCCGCACACGTTCGACGTGACACGAAGCGAAAACCGCCATGTCGCGTTCGGTTTCGGGCCGCACTACTGCATCGGCGCCCCACTGGCCCGGCTGACCGCCCGCGTCTTCTTCGAGGAACTGTTCCGGCTGTTCGACTCGGTCGAACTCGCCGGCGAACCACAGCACCTGAGGTCGATCTTCATCGCGGGCATGACCCATCTGCCCCTCGTCACCAGGAAGCGAGCGACGTCGTGATTCCTGCTTCCACCTCCGCGGGAAACCGGTCACCGTGGTTTCTCCGCCAGCCGTCACCGCGGCACCTGGCCCGGCTCTTCTGCTTCCCCTACTCCGGCGTGGGAGCCTCGTCCTTCCAGGGGTGGCCGACCACGATCGGCGACGTCGAGGTCTGCCCGCTCCAGTTCCCCGGCCGGGAGAACCGGATGGCCGAACCCCATTACGGTACCTACCAGAACCTCGCCGCCGCCCTGGTCGAACCGCTGGTGCCCCAGCTCGACCGGCCGTTCGCGTTCTTCGGGCACTGCTCCGGGGCGCTCGCCGCGTTCGAAACCGCGCTGGTGCTCGCCCAGCTCGGTCTGCCGGGCCCAGCCTGCCTCTTCGTGTCCGGTCAGCGGGCACCGGACGACGCCGGGCACGACCGGCTGCTCACCATGGCGGAACCCGACCTGCGTGCCGGGCTGGAATCGGTCGCCCGCGGCCGCGGCATCGAGCCGAGGCCGGACATGCTCGACATGGGCATGGCCGTGCTGCGCCGGGACATCGAAGCCCATCGCGGCTACCGCAGGCCGGAGCCGATCGCGCTGTCCTGCCCGATCGTCGTCCTGCACTGGCGGGACGACCCCGAGGTGAGCCTCGAACAGCTCGGCGGGTGGTCCCGGTACGCCGATTCGGTCGACGTCCGGGTCGTCGCCGGCGGGCACTACGACTTCCTCGGGGCACCGGACGAGCTGATGCGGCTGGTGACGCGCTGGCGCTAGCGGCTACGCCGCGCCGCCGCGTTCCCTGGCGTACTGCTCGAACGGCTCGACGGGCCACATCCGGGTGAGGGCGCCGTGGGCCAGGGCCCGAGCGTACGCCCGCACCAGCCCGTGCACGCGGTAGCTGCCCGGCTCGGCAGGCTCGACGAAATGCCGGTCGGCAAGCGCGTCGAGTGCCTGTTCGGCACGGTTCTCCGGGACGCCGGTCAGCGCGGCGGCCGCCGCGAGGTCGATCCGGTCGCCCGCCATCTCGCCGAGTGACCGGAAGAAACGCCGAAGTTCCGTTGTCAGCCGCGCGTACGAGGACAGCAGCGCGGACGAGACGCTGCGGTCCTCGGCGCGGAGCAGATCCAGCAAGCGGTCGCCGTCGGCCAGCCGGTCGGCCAGGTCCGTCACCCGCCAGCCCGGGCGATGACGAAGCCGCGCGGCGGCGATCAAGATCGCGAGTGGCAACCCGCCACAGAGCCGGACGACCGTGCTCACGGCGAGTGGCTCGTCGGCGGCGCGCTCGTCGCCGAGTGCCCGTGCGAACAGCGACCGTCCTTGTTCGGCGGTCAACACGTCGAGCGACACGGTCCGGACCTCGTCGAGGCCGGCGAGCCGGTGCCTGCTGTTGATCAGTACCAGGCAGTTCGTGGTGTCCGGCAGCAGCGGCCGGATCTGCGCGCTGCTCAGCACGTCGTCGAGGACGATCACCGCGCGGCGGGTGCGCAGGCGGGCTCGCCAGAACGCGGCACGTTCGCCGAGACCGGCCGGGATGTCGTCAGCGGGAACGCCGAGCACGGTCAGCAGGTGCCCGAGCGCGGCGGCAGGGCTCATCACCGCGCCGTGGTCGGCGTGGCTGCCCATGTCGAGGAAGAGCTGGGCGTCCCGGTAGTCCCCGGCCAGCTCCCGCGCGGCCCGGATCGTGAGCGCGGTCTTGCCGACACCGGGCATGCCGTCGATCACCACGGTGCCACCGTGCGCGGGCCGCCCGGCCGTGGCGGCGCGTGCCGTCGCGACGATCGCGCCGAGCTCCTCGGCCCTGCCGATGAGATCGGGAACATCGGGCGGCAGGGTGGACGGCCCGTGCGGCAGGCCTTCCGGTCTCGGCGCCGGCTCGTTCACCCTGATCCGCGCGCACAGCCCGCGTAGCCGGGAACCCGGTTCGGTGTGGAACTCCTCGCTGAGGACGCGCCGAGTTGCAGATACGCCTGGGTGATCGCCAGCTTGCTCTCCAGCGTGTCCATCCACGGGCCGAGTTCCGCGACCAGCGCGAGCACGGCTTTCTGGTGCGCGATCGTCTTGCCGGGCTGCTCGACCTGGAGGCACAGTTCGCCGATCCTGGTGTGCGCGACCATCAACATCCAGGACAGCTCGCCGTCGGCGAACGCGTGCGGCATCCGCTCGGCGAACGCGAGCGCGCCGTGCAGATCTCCGTCGTTCGCCCGGAGATAGCTCGCGACGTAATGGGCTGTGCCGGCCAGCCAAGGCTCGTCACTGGCACAGAGCCGCGGTAACACGGAGCTGTTCGGATCCAGCACTTCCGGCAGCGAGCACAGCACGGTCCCGACGGCCCGGATCAGCTTGTTGGGCGAGTCCGGCCGCAGGCGGCGCAAGGTCACCAGGTACCGGCCGGTGCTCGCGTGCCGCAGGAACGCCGCGTGCACCGCGCACAACGTCGTCGCGGTGCGGGCGACATCGACGTAGCCGGCACTCGGCCGGTAGTGCGACAGAATCCATTCGGCGTCCTCGATCAGCGCCCGCAGCTTCGCGTAGTCGGACTCGGCGGTCCACAGGCCCAGCAGCACCGCGGCGGTCGCGGCGACGGTCGCCCCGTCCGACAGATCGAGCCCGTGTTGCAGCGCCTGGCGCAGGTTGTCCCGCTCGATGTCGATGCGCCGGATCGCGGAACCGAAATCGGCGGTATACAGCGAATCATGCTGCGATCGGCCGAAATTCCTTGCCCAGCACAGAAAGGCGTCCAGTACGCGGTCGTCGTCACCGGCCGCGGCCCGCTGCATCGCGCCGAACTCGCGCAGCGTCTCCAACATGCGATACCGCACACCCGCGTCGGTGTCGAGCACCTTCACCAGCGAGTGATCGGCCAGCTGCGTCAGGAGGTCGAGCGCGTCCTCGCCGATCAGATACCTCGCCGAGGCCACGGTGAATCCGGTGGGGAACACCGAAACCGCGCTGAACGCCGCCTGCGCCGCCGGGGTGAGCAGGTTCCAGCTCCACTCGAACACGGCGTGCAGGGTGCGGTGGCGATGTGGCGCGTCATACGGTCCGTCGCGCAGCAAGGCGAACCGGTCGTCCAGCCGGCGGGTGATCTCGTCGACGGACATGATCCGCACGCGCGCCGCGGCGAGCTCGATGGCCAGTGGCAACCCGTCCAGGCGCCGGCAGAGCTCGGCGACCTGCTCCGCGGGCAGGTCACAGTCCGGGCGCACGGCCCGCGCGCGCTGCTCGAACAACTCCACGCTGGTGCGCAACGCCAGTTCGGGCAGCGGGTACACCGACTCCGAGTAGAGGCCGAGCGGTGCGCGGCTGGTCGCCAGCACCCGCAGCTGCGTGGTCGCCGACAGCAAGGTGGCGACCAGCTGCGCGACCTCGTCACTGAGGTGTTCGCAGTTGTCCAGTACCAGCAGCACCGGCGTCGAGCCGAGGGCGCGGACGATGCCTGCCACCTCGTCCGGGGCGAGCCCGCGCGGACCGGGACCGCGCCGGGGCAGGCCCACACCCAGGGTCGCGGCGACCTCGGCCACGCCGCCGCCCGGCTCGGTCACCCCCGCGAGCGAGACCACGTGCGCGATCCGCTGGTCCGCGTCGTGGCCGACCGCGTGGGCGAGCCGGGTCTTGCCGAGCCCGCCGGTGCCGACGATGGTCACGACCCGGGAGGTCCGGAGCAGCTTCTTGACGGCCGCGAGGTCGGTTTCGCGCCCTAGCAAGGGATTCGGCTCGTGGGGCAGCCCCCGGCGTACCGCCGGTTCGGTCGCCCACAACAGCCGCTGATGCTCGGCTCGCAGCGCGGCACCCGGATCCGTGCCGAGCGCGGCGCGCAGCTCGCGCCGGTAGGTGGTGTATCTCGTCAGTGCGGCCACCGGACCCGCGGTCGCGGCTTCGGCGCGCAGCAGTTCGAGGAGTAGTTCCTCGTCCCGCGGCTGATCGGCCGTCAGCTCCGCGAGCACGTCGAACGCTTCGGCGTGCCGGCCGAGACGGCCCAGCGCCAGCGCGCGAGATCGGCGAAGCGCGTGGAAGGTCGAGGCCCGCTCGGCCCGCAGCTGGGCGACCGGATCCGTGCCCGTCATCTCGTCGACAGCGGCGCCGTCCCAGTACGCGAGCCCCGTCTCGGCGTGCCGCAGCGCCCCGGCATGGTCGCCTTCGCGTGCACATCGCGTCGACGCCGCGGCTTCGATGAGCACCGCGGAGACGTCGACCTGGTCCTCTCGTAACGCGAGCCGGTAGCCGGTCGACGTCCGGACGATGACGTCCGGGCCGACCTGTGCCCGAAGCCGGGAGACCAGGATCTGCAGGGCCTTGGCCGGATTCACCGGCCGTTTGTCCCACCAGAGCCCGGTGACCAGCTGGTCGGCGCCGACCCCGGTGTGCAGTTCTCTGGCAAGAAGCGCGAGCAGGCCGCGTAGCCGGGCTCCGTTGAGCTCGCGGCCGAGGTAAGCCACCCGGGTGAGGATGGTCAACTCGGTGGGCACCGCGTCAGAATAGTCAGGTCGGTCCGGGTTAGCGAACCGTTTCATGCTCGAAAAGGTTCGCGCACCGCGTAGCCGCCTCGGCGAAAACGCTTCGCCGAGGCGACCGCACGACGGCCGGCGGCCTGGCACAAGCCGGTCGAGGTCACCCTCGCTTGGTGAACTTCCGCCGCGCCCACAGGTAACCGATCAGCATCAGCCCGACGCACCAGGCGATCGCCGCGATCGCCGGGCCCGCCGACGGGGTGCCGGCGAGGAGCCCGCGCAGGGTTTCGATGATCGGGGTGAACGGCTGGTACTCCGCGAACTGCCGCACGCCGGCACCCATTTTGTCGGCCGGTACGAAAGCGCTGCTCAAGAAGGGAAGGAGGACGAGCGGGATAATACCGAAGTTCGCGGTTTCCGGTGTCTTCGCGGCGAGACCGAGCGCGACGGTCAGCCAGCCGATCGCGAGCAGGGTCAGCACGATGATACCGATCACGCCGAGCCACTCGGGGAAACTCGCGGCCGGCCGGAATCCCATCACCAGCGCGAACGCGATGATGAACACGATCGCCGCCAGACTCCGCAACATGCTCGCGATCACGTGCGCGCCGAGTACCGCGGTCCTGGACACGTCCATGATCCGGAGCCGGTTGATGATCCCGGTCGCCATGTCCGCGTGCACGGAAACGGCCGTCGGGCCGACCCCGTAGCCGATGGTCATCATGATCAGTCCTGGTGTCGCGTAATCGACGTAGTTGACGCCGACGCTGAACGCGCCGCCGAATACGTAGACGAACAGGAACATCATGATGATCGGGAAAAGGATGGCACTGAACAGTGTCATGGGATTCCGCACGGTGTGCCGGAAATTGCGCTGGAACATGGTCGCGGAGTCGGTCAGGGAAGCGGTGATGGCGTTCATTTCGCTACCTCTTTGCTCGCGCGGCCGGTCAGTGCGAGGAAGACGTCGTCGAGATCCGGCGTGTGCACGGACAATCCCTCGACCTCGACCGAGTGCCGATCGAGCCGGTCGAGCAGTGCCCGCAACGATTTCACGTCGCCGTCGCCGGGTACGCGCAGTGTCAGTGCGTCATCGTCCCTTGTGGACTCGGGCAGGGCCCGTGTCGCGACGTCGAGTTCGTACAGGTCGAGGAACCGCAGTTCGACATGGCTGCCGGGCACCTGGCGCTTGAGCTGATCGGCGGTGCCTTCGGCGACCAGGCGGCCCTTGTCGAGTACGGCGATGCGGTCGGCGAGCTCGTCGGCCTCGTCGAGATACTGGGTGGTGAGGAAGATGGTCAGGCCGTCGGCGACCAGTTCCCGGATGATCTCCCACATGGTGCGGCGGCTGCGCGGATCGAGTCCCGTCGTGGGCTCGTCGAGGAAGATGATCCGCGGCCTGCCGACCAGCGTCATGGCCAGGTCGAGCTGACGGCGCATGCCGCCGGAGTAGGACGCCACCGGCTTGTCGGCCGCTTCGACCAGGTCGAACCGTTCGAGCCAGCGGTCGGCGACGCGCTTGCCCTCCGTCTTGGGCAGGTGATGCAGCGCCGCCATCATCAGCAGGTTCTCCGTACCGGTGAGGAGGTCGTCCACCGAGGCGAACTGCCCGGTGACGCCGATCGCCGCGCGCACCGCCTTGGTTTCCGTGGCGACGTCGTACCCGGCGACCGTCACCTTCCCCGCGTCGGCCGTCAGCAACGTGGTCAGCACGTTCACCGTCGTGGTCTTCCCGGCGCCGTTGGGGCCGAGCAGGGAGAAGATCGTGCCGGCCCGAACGTCCAGATCGATACCGTCGAGCACGGTCTTGTCTTGGTAGGCCTTTCGCAGCCCCGAGGCCGAGATCGCTGAACTGTTCATGGCGACCACGATCGCGGACCGGCCTGATACGGAGCAGTTACCGCACTGATACGGCCCCTGATACGGGCCCGGTCCTGCGGCGTCTTCGCGGTTGACCGGAGGCAGGTCCCGCGTTGTAGTATGTAAGCAGGTGCTTACAAACAGGACCTTTCGACATTCCGGGAGTTTTCGCGATGACCACCACGCAGAGCGAACCGCTGGCTTACCCGTTCAACGAGGAGGAGGGGCTGGCACTGAACGAGGCCTACGCGGCGGCGCGCGAGGCCGAGGGGATGATCCGGGTCCGGCTGCCCTACGGCGAACCGGCCTGGCTCGCGACCCGGTACGCCGACGCGCGGTTCGTGCTGGGGGATCGGCGGTTCTCCCGCGCGATGGCGGTCGGGAAGGACTACCCGCGGACGTCGGCGGGCACCCGGGACAGTGGCATCCTGTCGATGGATCCGCCGGACCACACGCGGCTGCGCACGCTGGTGGCCAAGGCGTTCACGATGCGCCGGGTCGAGACGCTGCGGCCCCGGGTGCGGGAACTCGCGGCCGAGCTGATCGCCGGGATGAAGGATGCCGGGGCACCGGCCGACCTGGTCGAGGACTACGCGCTGCCGATCCCGGTCGCGGTCATCTGCGAGCTGCTCGGCGTGCCGACCGCGGACCGGCCGAAGTTCCGGGCCTGGAGCGACGCGGCGCTGTCGAGCAGCGGGCTGACCGCCGAGGAGTTCGACGCCAACCGCGAGGAACTGCGCGAGTACATGGCGGGCCTGATCGCCCAGCACCGTGCCGAGCCCGCCGACGACCTGATGACCGCGCTGATCGAGGCCCGCGACGTCAAGGACCGGCTGACCGAGCTGGAGCTGATCGACCTGTGCGTCGGCATCCTGGTGGCCGGGCACGAGACCACCGCGACGCAGATCCCGAACTTCGTCTACGCGCTGAAGGAAGTGCCCGCCCGCTGGGAGAAGCTGGTCGCCGAGCCGGAGCTGATCCCGACCGCGGTCGAGGAGCTGATGCGCTTCGTCCCGTTGGGCGCGGGGGCGTCGTTCCCGCGGTACGCCACCGAGGACGTCGAGGTGGGCGGTGTGCTGGTGCGGGAGGGGGAGCCGGTGCTCGTCGCGGGTGGTGCGGCGAACCGGGACGCGCTGATGTTCGACGACGCGGACAAGCTCGTCTTCGACCGGCCCGACAACCACCACCTCGGGTTCGGCCACGGCGTCCACCACTGCCTCGGCGCGCCGCTCGCGCGGCTGGAACTGCAGGAGGCGCTGGCCGCGCTGGTGCGCGAAATGCCAGGGCTGCACCTCACCGGCGATATCGTGTGGAAGACGCAGATGCTGGTGCGGGGCCCGCGGTCGATGCCGATCGGCTGGTGAACGCATGAGTGACGCTCGCGAGCGAATCGAGGACATCGCATGAGCTGGAACGTCGAGGTCGACGGGAACACGTGCATCGGCTCGGGGATGTGTGCCGCGCTGATGCCCGAACTGTTCGAACTGGACGGCGCCGTGGCCCACCCGCTGGCCGAGCGGGTCGATCCCGGCGAAACCGTGCTGGACGCCGCCGATTCCTGTCCGGCGATGGCCATCACGGTCACCGCCGGCGGCGAGGTGGTGGGCCCCCGGCCGTAGGCGGTGCACCCCGGAAGGTCACCATGGGGAGTGAGAACGTCCTCATGGTGACCTTCGGGTACGCCACGACCGGAACGGAGCAGCCGTGGCCCATCTCGAATCCGCCGCCGAGGTGTACGACGCGCTCGGCACGAAGTACGAACACGCCTTCCGTGACTGGCCGGAGCGGCTGAAGACCGTCGAATGGCTGCTCGGGAACCTGCCGAGCGGGGCGAAGGTGCTGGACGTCGGATCGGGGACGGGGCGGCCGACGGCCGAGCTGCTCGCCGCGGCGGGCCACGACGTCACGGGCTGCGACGTGTCACCGAAGATGATCGAGATCGCGCGGAGCCGGGTGCCCGCCGCGCGGTTCGAACTGGCCGACATGCGTTCGCTGGCGTATCCGGCAGGGACCTGGGACGCCATCGTGGCGTTCTTCTCCATGCTGCAGCTGACCCGGTCCGAACAGGACACCCAGCTGGCCCGGTTCGCCGAGTGGCTGGCGCCGGGCGGCCACCTCGCCTTCGGCACCGTCCCCGGCGACGCGGACGACATCGTGGGCGGGTTCATGGGGCACACCTTCCGGTCGAGCACCTATCCGGCCGAGGTGTTCGCGGCGCGCCTGGCCGAGGCCGGGCTGGACCTGGTCTACGAGCACCGCGCGCGGTACACGCCGGATCTGCCGGGCGCCGAGCCCGAGGACCAGGTGTTCCTGATCGCCCGCAAGCCCTCCTGAGAAGGCTCAGCCGAAGCGGCCGTGTTCGGTGACCACGGCCGTGATCAGCGAAGCCGGGGTGACGTCGAAGGCCGGGTTGAACACCGGCGCGCCGGCCGGGGCCACCACCGTGCCGCCGAACTCCGTCAGCTCGGCGGCGTCGCGTTCCTCGATGACGATCTCCTCGCCACTGCCCAGCGAAGTGTCCACAGTGGACGACGGAGCGACCACGACGAACGGGACGCCGTGGTGCCGCGCGGCGATCGCCAGCCCGTAGGTGCCGATCTTGTTCGCGACGTCGCCGTTGGCCGCGATCCGGTCGGCGCCGACGAGCACGCAGTCGACCATCCCGCGTGCCATCGCCGCGGCGGCCGCGCCGTCCGGCTGCACGCGGTAGGGCACCCCCGCCCGTTCGAGCTCCCACGCGGTCAGCCGCGCACCCTGCAACAGCGGCCGGGTCTCGTCGACGAGCACGGATTCGACCAGGCCGCGGTCCTGCAGATGCCAGACCACGCCGAGCGCGCTGCCCCAGGCGACCGTGGCGAGGCTGCCCGCGTTGCAATGGCTCAGCAGCCGCAGCGGACGGCGCGGGCAGGCGGCCAGCACGATCTCGGCGGCGTGCGCGGAGGCCGTGCGGTTGAGTTCCTCGTCCTCGTCGAGGATCGCGAGTGCCTCCAGCAGCACCGCGTCGGCGCCCTCCGGCAGCTTCGCCAGCGCCCGCTCGACACCCCAGCTCAGGTTGACCGCCGTCGGCCGGGCGCCGGCGATGCGCTCGGCCTCGGCCCGCACGTCCTCGCCCGACCGGGCCACCAGCGCCACCCCGAGCGCGCCCGCCGCGCCCAGCGCCGGAGCGCCCCGGACCGCGAGCCGCCGGATGGCGTCGATCAGCTCGTCCGCGGTGCGCAGGGTGAGCGTGCGGAACTCACCCGGCAGCGCGCACTGGTCGATGATCACGATCGCGTCTTCGGCCCAGTCGATGGTCCTGCGCACGAGCACCCCCGCATGTCCAGTGGTCGATCACGACCCCGCCGTCATGCCCATCTTGTCGTGGTTCCGCGCCCTTCGCGATCTCCTCGACAGGGCTTTACCTCGGCGCCGGGGTCGAAGACCGAGTGCGCCGCGGGAGGATGGCGACGACTCCGGCGAGCACGGCGAGCGCCAGGCCCACCACCTGCGTCAGTGTTCCGGCGAAGGGAAGTACGTCCGACGGCGTGCTCAGCCGTCGGCCCGACTCCGGATTCATGAACGCGGTCAGCACGAACGTCAGTGAAAGCATCATGCTCAGCTCGATCATGGCGTTGCCGGGAAGCACCGCGACCAGGATCGCCAGGACCAGGAACAGAATCGGCCCGGGCCCGTCCCAGTTGAAGCCTTCGGGCGCGGCGTCACCGACGGCGTCGAGCAGCAGGCCGGCGAACACGAGCGTGACAGGGACGCGGCGGGGGTTGTGCGAGCCGAGCGGCGCGACCCAGGGTTCCGGACGGGTGCGGTGGTTGTGGACGATGGCGAACAGGCCCGCCACCGCGGAAATCGCGAGGCCGGCGAGCATGACGATGTTGCCAGCGACGACACCACCGCGTGGGTCGGCGAGGTTTCTCAGCAGGTTGCCGCCGGCGAGGCCGCCGATGGTGATCCACAGCGACAAGGCGATCGCGGCGGCCGGTGCCCAGTTCGAACGCCGGTCCAGCAGCACGATGGCGGCGGCGCCGAGCACGTAGAACAGTCCGGGCGGGAAACCGAAGCCCTTGAACATGGCGGGCGCGGAGATCCATTGCACGATCAGCCCGGCGGCGCCGACGAGCTGACCGCCGACGGTGAGCGAGGTGGGGACGGAGAACCGGCGGTGTGGTGCGGTGAGTGTGGTCATGCCCACAGCGTTTCGCGGATCCGGGCGGGTGGCGTCGGCCCAGCTACGGCACCGCGGCTACGTAGCCGTGCGTACCGGTGGCCATGACTACGCTCGTCGCGGTATCCCGCGGGCGCCCCGGATATCCGGTGGCCGGGCATGGTTCGCCACCGCGAGGATGCGGCCATGACCATCGAACGCCACACTGTGCCGTTTGTTACCAATCCGACCACAGTCACGGCTATCCAGCTTGCGTAGCAACGGTTACATGATGCCCGGCGTCCGCCTACTTTTGGTCGGATTAGTAACCTGCCGGGCCTGCATGCCACGCCCGGATACCACCACGTCACGATCACCGAGGCGCGGCGCACGGTCTATCTCGCCGGGCAGTGCCCGCTCGACGCAGACGGCCAGGTGGTGCGCGGTGACGTGCTGGCCCAGACCGATCAGGTCGTGGCCAACACCGCCACCGCGCTCGCCACCGCCGGAGCGACTCCCGAAGACGTCGTCCGGACCGTCATCTACGTCGCCACCGAGGAACGCGAAGTGCTCTCCGCGGTGTGGGCCCGGCTCACCGCGTCCGGGATCGGCACGGCCTTCAGCACGGCGAGCACCCTGCTCGGGGTCGCCCGGCTCGGCTACCCGGGCCAGCTCGTCGAACTCGACGTCACCGCGGCGCTGCGCTGACCCCCTCCCTCACAACCCCGCCATGATGTCGGTCTCGGTGATCCCCGGCCCCTGACCGGCACGGATGAACCACTCCGTGCCGAAGGCGTGCGCGAAGCCTTCGTCGGGCATCGCGAGGAAGAACGACTCCTCGGGGATCTGGCTCGCGTGCGCCCGCATCGCGGCCCGCTTCGCGTCGAGATACGCCGTGACGTCGACCGCGCCGGTGATCACCGCTTCCGGCTTGCCGAAACTGTCCTCTTCGGACACATCCGGCAGCGCCTCCTTGGGGATCAGGCCCTGTTCGATCGCGGCCTCGATGCCCTTGCGCATGTGATCGGCGTTGTTCGTCGCCTCGTACACCCGCGACGTGCCCGCGAGCTCGGCCGCGCGCATCCCGACCCGGTGCACCTGGATGTGATCGGGGTGCCCGTAGCCGCCGTTGTCGTCGTACACCGTCAGCACGTCCGCCTCCTCCTCGCGCAGAATCGCCGCGAGGCGTTCGGCGGCCTCCTCGACCGGGGCCGTCCAGAACGAGCCCTCGTGCTCGTTGGTGGGCTCGCCCATCATCCCGGAGTCGCGGTAGCCGAGGAACTCGACGCGTTTGACGCCGAGCACCTCCGCCGCCGCGTGGGTCTCGCGCACGCGGCGCTCCCACAGTTGTTCACCCTCGGCGAGGAATCCCTCCGGGACCTCGCCGACTTCGCCCCGGGTCGCGACGACGAGCACGACCCGGTGCCCTTCCTCGGACGCCTTGCGCATCACGCCGCCGGTGACGATGCATTCGTCATCGGGATGGGCGTGGAAAGTCACCAGTGTGGCCATACGAGCGAATCTACCGGCTCACCCCGACAGAAAACGCTCGCGGAATGCTCAGGCGGGCGTCTTCGGTTTGGTGAACCACCCCGCGTAGGTCAGGAGCAGGCCCATCGCGGCCAGGAGACCGAAGAAGACGCGGGCGACGAGGGTCGCGGCCGGGGAGAGCAGCGTCGCGTCGACGCCCGACCGGATCGCGGAAGGCGTGGCGATCAAGAGGAATCCCCGGACGGCGACGAACCAGCCGAACAACGAGATGGTGACCGCGAGCGGACCGCGCCAGCTGCGGTGCCCGCCGATGACGACCAGTCCGCCGCCGAGCATGAGGGCACCGAGCAGCCAGACCAGGACGGGCTGTGCGAACAGCTCGTCGACGAGCCCGATCAGCGCGGGCAGGCGGATCGCGTAGACGATGGTGAAGGTGGCGACGTAGGGACCGATGACGCGGGCGAACGCCCGGGTGCGCTCCTGTGCCGCGAGGGTGGCGGTAGGCACTTTTCCGTCCTTGTCTTCCGGTGCCGGGTCACTCCCCGGCGGGATGTGGTGTGCCGGGCCGGTACCCGGCCTGGTGGAGCACCGCGCGCAGGAATCGCTCGACGTCGGCGGCGGTGCTGGTGTCCGGTCGCACGGCCAGGTGCTGCCAGATCGCGCCGGTGAGCAGGTCCAGCAGGACCTCCGGGTCGCTGTCCGGCGGCAGCTGCCCGCGGTCGCGGGCCTGTGCGAACACCTTCTGGCGAGCGCGGTCGCGATCGGCACCGAACAGGTCGTGGTACGCGCGGGCGAGTTCGGGGTTGTCCTCGATCGCGCCGTAGACGCGCCGCAGGAGGCGCCGCTGCCGCGGGTCGGCGAGCAGGTGCGCCCAGCCGGTCACCAGGTGCTCGACGTCGCGGATTTCGGGCGTGCGCGGGGGATTCCCGTAGGCGCTCTCCACGGTGGCGATCAGCAGCCGGGTCTTGTCCGGGAACCGCCGGTACACGGTGGCTCTGGTGACTCCGGCGCGCCGGGCCACCTGCTCGATGCTGGTCGCCTCCGCGCCGCGTTCGATCAGCAGCTCCAGCGCGGCGGCCAGGATGGCGGCGTCGGCTTCTCTGCTGCGCGGACGGCCTGCGGTGCTCACGTTGATTACAATACAGTACAGCTCTGTATTGTAAAGAGGTTGTGGCCGGGAGGCCGGGCACCGAGGGACGCCCTGGGTGCGTTGAGTGCGACGAGGGCGTCCCTCGGTGCGTCAAGCGCACTGAAGGCGTCCCTCGGCACCCCGGCCCCAGCCTGGGGAGAGGCAGCGAAGCGGGGTTGCGTTTTTCGGCTGGTTTCCGCGCTGCCCAGGGCGAAGGCGGTTCGTTTCGAGTGCTGTTCCTGGCAGGCCGGGACGGCAGGATGAGGGGGTGGCCGGAAGGCGTCCCGGTCATCGCCAGGGTGAGGCGACCAGGACCTTGTCGGTCTCACTCCGGGAAGGCCCTACCCCCGCCCTCCCGCCATGTTCGAGGGGCGGTCTCCGGGAGCGCCCCCACCGTCCGGAGCCCGCCCCTCACCGTCCCGCCGGGGTCAGGAGGCGGCGCGGCACAACGTCCGGTACGGCGTGCAGCCATGCGTGGTGCGGTAGTACCGCGCGAAGCGGCCGGGGTGGAAGAAGCCCCAGCGGGCGGCGATCTGGGTGACGGTGACGCCGGTGGTGGGATCGGCCGCGAGCAGTTCTCGGTGTGCCTGGTGCAGACGGACGGTGCGGAGGTAGCCCATCGGCGTGGTACCGCTGCGGTGGAAGGCGTACTGCACCGCGCGGATGGTGACGTGCGCGGCCGCGGCGATGTCGGCGACGCTGATGTCGTTGTGCGGATGGTCGTCGATGAACGCCATGGCACGTCGCAGCGTGGCCGAGTGGGCGTCGTGCCGGTCCTCGATGGTCGGGTCGGTCAGCGCGGTACTGGGGAAGGTGGCCAGGATGGTGGCCGCCAGCAACTGCGGTGCCGTGGAGGCGATCAGCGGACTCTCCCGCATCACCGGGTCGGCCGCGACGTGCTCCCGCAGGAAGATCATGGTGCGTAACAGCTGGTGCCCGGCGGCGGGGGAGACGGGCCGGTAGCCGGTCAGCCGCACCGGGGTGTCGACGCGGCCGGGCGAGGGCGCGGCCACCAGGGACAACAGCGACGGCTCCAGCGCGGCGACACTGAACCGCGCTTGGCTCTGGCGACCCGCGTACGGCCGATCGGGCTGGGCGACCAGGAACACCTCGCCCACGCCGTGACTGTCCCGCACGCCCTCGGTTTCCACATACGGGAAGGAGCCGGATTCCACCCCGAACAGGGCGAGACGGCCCAGCGGCTCGACGGCGTAGTCGGCGTCGAAACCGTAGTCCGCCTGGTCGAGACTGATCGGTCCCAGCGGATTCTGGTCGGCCAGAAAGCTGTTCCGCGCCGGAGAGCGGATCCTGAAGCGGATCGACGCGTAGCTGCGGGCGATGAACTCTTCGATCTCGTCCAGGTCGTGGCTCTCGAAGTCGTGTCCCATGATGCCCCCGCCGAAGGCCAGGTTGTCAGCTTGCCCCGGAACGGCCCGGATCGGTAGGGGAGCGGTGATTTCGGAAAGCGCTCTACGCGGATGGCGGGCAGGACCGATGCTCCATACGGGCGCCCAGCCGCTCGGCGAACGCGCGCGCGGCGGCCAGATCGGCGGGGCCGGGCCGTCCCTTGCGGATACCGCCGACGAGCCGGAACGGAAGGTAGGTGTCGAATCCGCGGCACAGGAAGGTTTCGGCCACCTCGAAGCCTTTTCGCTCGAGAACCCGCCCGAGGCCGCGGGTGTAGGGCCGGAACCCTGGTTCCGGCAGACCACTGGTGGCGAAGACGAACGCCGTGCGCCAGTCCCTCTCCGGGAGGGAGCCGACGAACCGGCGCAGCCGGGGATGGAAGTCCATCGTGAAGATCCCCGAGCCGAATCCGACAAGGTCGTAACCGGCGAGCTCGGCCACGTCGACCTCGTCGGGGGTGACAACGGGAGCGTCGAGGACCCGGCCCATGACGTCGGCGATCCTCTTCGTGTTGCCATGCGACACGGAGGTGCACACGATAACGGCCTTCATGACGATTCTCCTTGCGCTTTCTCGGAAATTCGGGTGTCGAGAGGACGGAGCACGTCGGCGGTACGCAGCTTGTCGGGGTTGCGGACCGCGTACAGCCCGGTGATGCGATCCCCGGTCAGTTCGACCATCAGCACCGAGTCGAGCCGCCCGTCGGCGCCGGAGCGGAACAGGACCGCGGGCAGCGCGTTGAAGCTCCCGAACTCGATGTCCATGTCCGCCATGCTGTTCCGCGCGAGCCCGACGAGATAGCGGGCGACCGGCGCGGCACCGGAGATCGGGCGGCGGGCGGCGGTGACCCGGCCGCCGCCGTCGGAGATCTGGACGACGTCGGGCGCGAGCACGTCCATCAGGGTCTGGACGTCGCCGGTGCGGGCGGCCGCCAGGAACCGGCCGATCACCGCCTGGCTGGTCTCGTCGTCGGGCTGGAAGCGCCGGCGCCGGGCGTGCACGTGTTCGCGGGCCCGATGCGCGATCTGGCGGACGGCGGTGTCGCTCTTGCCGATCATGTCCGCGATCTCGACGAGGCTGTGGCCGAACACCTCGGACAGCACGAACACCGCCCGCTCGGTGGGCCCGAGGGTTTCCAGCACGAGGAGCATGGCCATCGACACCGACTCCGCCAGCAGGAGGTCATGACTGGCGTCGTGGTCGGTGCGGATCGGTTCGGGCAGCCAGGTGCCGACGTAGTCCTCGCGGCGGCGGCGCACGGTCCGCAGCCGGTTCAGTGCCTGCCGCGTGACGATCTGGACGAGATACGCGCGAAGGTGCGTCACCTCGTCCGAGTCGACGTCGCACCACCGGAGGTAGCTGTCCTGCACCACGTCCTCGGCGTCGGCCGCGCTGCCGAGGATCTCGTAGGCGATCGTGAACAGCAAGGGCCGCAACTGATCGAACGTCATCTGCGCGTTCATCGGATCGCGGCCCTCGCGTGCACGGCCGAGGTGCCGCTGGGAAGCCATCGGTAGGCCCGCGGGAAGCGCATCGCGGTGATGGTGAAGCGGCACACCCGTTCCTTGAGCACCGCGGCGGCCCGTCCGGACAACGTGAATCCCCGGGGGCTGTCGTCCCGGTACGTCGCCTGGATGAACCCGTCACGCCGGCCGAGGCTGATCCCCTGTCCCGCCATGCCGATCGACACCGGCGCCGGTCGTTCGCCCCTGATCAGCGCGAGCACCGTGTCGGCACCGTGGGCGCCCATGGGCATCGCCGCCTGACAACTCATCCGCAGATGATCCCCGACCTGTCCGGGTGGTGCGACAGCGTCACCGGCGCCGACGATCCGTTCATGCCCCGGGCAGACCAAGGTGTCGTCGGTGCGCAGCCGGCCGTCGGCGGTCACCGGCAGGCCGCTGCGCAGTGCCAGGTCCGGTACGTCGAACGAACCCGCCCAGACCGTGCAATCGCTGGACAGCCCGCCGGTGCCGGTTTCGACGCCGTCGGGGCGGACCTCGGTGACCCGGAGCCCGGTGCGCAGCCGGACCCCGGCGTTCGCGAGGCGCCGTTCGATGCTCGCTCGGCTCGGCTCGGGCAGCCACGGGGCGACCGACTGCGAGACCAGTTCGACACTCGACGACGGGTACCGGTACGCGATTTCGGCGGCGCTCTCGATCCCGGTCAGCCCGCCGCCGACCACCACGACGCGCGCGCCCGGCGGCAGTAGCCGCAGCCGCCTCCGCAACGACTCGGCGCCGTCGAGATCGCCGATACTCCAGGCGTTTCCGGACCCGGCCGGGCCTCGGGCGGCCGTGCTGCCCACGGCGTACAGCAGGTAGTCGAACTCGAGCGAGCCACCGTCTTCGAGGCCCACCGAACGCTCCGCGATCGCGTTCACCTTGCCCACCCGCAGCCGCACGCCACGACGCAGCAGATCGCTCAGCGGACGTTTCGCGTCCGATCCATCCGCCGCGTGCTCGTGCAACCGGACGCGTTCCACGAACTCCGGTCGCGGATTGACCACCGTCACGTGCACTTCCGGCTGTCCCGCCGCCGCGAGCCGGTTCGCGGCCATCACGCCCGCGTAGCCCGCGCCGACCACCAGCACCCGTGTCATCACGTCCACCTCCGATCGGATCGTCCGTACACTTCGTGGACACCGCCCGGCCGGAGACCGTGACAGCGGGGAGCTGTGGTCACGGTCACAACGACCTGTCGGCGGAAAAAGGGTTGTGCGCGGCGGGGCGCGGACGGTTAGCTTTGCGGCGGACTGTGACGACCTACGAGGAGGTGAGACCCGTGAACGCTGTAGCGATGTGGGTGCTCCCCCTCGTCAAATCACGGTCGGGCGACTGACGTAGGTGTCGCCGGGAGCGCCTCGACAAGGCAATCCCGAAAGGCGACATCCATGAACTCTGTGCATTTCACGTCGGGCACCGGCGAACACGCCGTGGTGCTCACGCGGGTCGGCGAGCGGCAGTGGCACGCGCTGGAGAACGACCGGGTGGTCGGTCGCGGCGAGGCTTCGCGCAGGCCCGACAGCCGGCTCTTCCTCAGCATCGACGCGTGGCACGGCGTGGTCTTCGACCACCTCGCCGAGGCCATGCTTCCCGAACTGCCGAAGCCGCTCTACACCGTGGTCGACGAGGCCGACCACGATTTGACGTCCCACTGGGAGCGAGCCGGGTTCACCATCCGGCGTCGCGAATGGGAATACCTCGTGCCCACCGATCCTCGGGTCACGGGACTCGGCTCGGTGGAACCACCGGCAGGCGTGACGATCGCGGGCCTCGGCGAGGCGGCGGAGGACCCGCTGCGCGAGCTGGATCGCGCGATCCGCGACGAAGTCGAGGCCACGGTCGGCTGGCAGGAGATGCCGGCCGAGGTACTGCCCCGTCCGGAGGGCGTCACCGTGCTGGACCCGTCGAGGTACGCGGTGGCGGCACAGTCCGGGCGCTACGTGGGACTGGTCCGACTGGGGCCGATGACCCGGCGGCCCCGGATCGGGCTGATCGCGGTGCTGGCCGACCGGCACCGCCGCGGTATCGCCATGGCGCTGCTCGCGGACGTGCTGGGCCGGCTGCACCGGCGCGGGATCGAAACGGCGTCGGCCGATGTCACCGAGTCCAACGATGCGGCCGTGGCGCTCTTCGAGAGCGTCGGTGCTCGCCGGGGGAACAGCAGCCTGGAGCTGGTGCTCCGCTGATCTCCGGCGCGACGCGTTCGTTTCCTTCCCCGCCTCACAGATCGGAAAAACACATGGCGAAAACAGCAGGGGGCATCGAAGTCGAGGGCACCGTCGTCGAGTGCCTGCGCAATGCCACCTTCCGGGTGGAACTCGAGAACGGGCACAAGGTCCTGGCCCACATCAGCGGCAAGATCAGGAAGAACTACATCAAGATCCTGCCGTTCGACCGAGTGCTCCTGGAGCTCAGCCCCTATGACCTCACCCGCGGCCGGATCCTGTTCCGGTACCGGAACTAGCTTTTCGTAGCGGCAAAGTTCTCGGTGCGGGAGGCCGTCGTCAGGGTTCAGGCCCTGGCGGCGGCCCCCGGTGTCCTAGCGCGTGGGTCAGTATTCGTTCTTGATGACGAAGTAGGAGCCGCGGATGGTTCCGGCCAGCTTCGACTTCTGCCGGGCGAACTTGAACGAGGAGAGTTCCGCGGGGATCTCCATCCCGTCGGAGAGCTTGAATCCGACCGCCCGTTTTCCGGAGTCTTCGAGGGTGTACATCACGTTGATCGACAGGCCGTTCTCGTAGAAGACGTAGGCCATCCGGATGTTCTCGACCTGGAACTCGGTCGCTTCGAGCGGGCGGGAGGAAATGACGATGTCGCGCTCTTCCTTGAGGATCCGGTGCACCCAGTCGACGGTCGGCGTGGCGTCGCTCGCGGGCTCGACCGTGAAGACGTGGTCGTACTTGTTCTTGAAGTACCGGGCTTCGTTCGCCCGCAGGCCGGCGAGTGCGTCCGCGACCGGCGACGACTCCAGGCCGACGGTCGATACGGTGGCGAAGTCGACGGCATAGGACATGGCGAATCCCTCCGGATACGGGTCGGTCGGACTCAGCGTATGCGCTGGTGGCGGAGGTAGACCACTCGGGAGCCCACGGTCCGGGACTCGATCAGCCGCAGGTCGAGGCGGTTCGCGAGAGGCGGGAAGTACGGAGTGCCGCCGCCGAGCACGACCGGGTTGACGAACTGGCGGTACTCGTCGATCAGGTCCTCGGCGATGGCGGCCGCGGCCAGGTTCGCCCCGCCGATGGACACCACGCCCTCGCCCGGCTGGTCGCGCAGCCTGCCGACCTCGGTCGCCAGGTCGTCGGTGGCCAGGCGTGCGTTGCCCACCACCGAGGTCAGCGTGCGGGAGAACACCACCTTCGGGATCCGCCGCCAGATCCGGGCGAACTCCAGCTGCGCCGCGTCGGACATGGTCTGCTCGGCGGTCTCCCAGACCAGCATCGTCTCGTACAGCCGCCGTCCGCACAGGTAGCCCGCGAGGTGCCGGGTCTGCTCGACGTGGAAGTCGAACAACTCCGCCTCCGGGGCACCCCAGTCGATGTCGCCGTCCGGAGCGGCGATGAAGCCGTCCAGCGACACACTCATCGAACAGATCACCGGCAGCATCGGGTACTCCTGTCGTCGATCATGGTGGTCACCTGGCGCTCGGCAGGGTTCGCCGGAGGAACTCCGTGGTCAGGTCCCAGGCTCGCGCGGCGGCCCGCGGGTGGTGGAACATCGGGGCGACACGGTTGTGGAAGGCGTGCCCGGCGTCTTCCTGGACGTGGATCTCGGCGCCGGGGTGTGCGGCGACGGCCTCTTCGACGAGCCGGACGTCCGAGCGAGGGATGTACGGGTCCTGGCCGCCGAAGTGGAACTGGATGGGGCAGCTGATCCGGTCCAGCTCGGCGATCTGCGCCGGCACGGTCGAGCCGTAGAAGGACACCGCCACGTCGGGATCGGACTGGGCCGCGGCCGCGAACGCCAGCGCACCGCCGAGACAGAACCCGAACACCCCGGCCCGGCCGTCGACCTCCGGGAGCGCGCGGAGGTGGGCCAGCGCGGCGAGGACATCCGAGACGCCCTTCCCGGGGTCGAAGTCGCTCATGATCTTCATCGACGCCGCGACGCCTTCCTCGTCGTGGGCCGAGGACCAGCCAGGGGCGAACCGCCAGAACAGTTCCGGCACGGCGACGACGTACCCGAGATTCGCGAGGTCGGCCGCGACCGACTTCAGGTAGTCGTCGAGGCCGAAGATCTCCTGGACCAGCACGAGCCCCGGACCCCGGCCGGATTCGGGCAGCCAGATCGGCAGGCCCGCGGTGCCGTCGGCGAGACCCAGCTGGTCGGTGCGTGTGCTCAAGACGTGCTCCCTGGTCGGAAATCGGTGAATGCCTTGACAAGGACGTCGTGCACGAGCCGGGCCTGGCGGCCGTCGGGGTCGAGGTCGGGATCGAACACGGTCAGCTCGAACCCGGCCACGCCGGGCAGCGCGAAAAGCCCGCGCAGCAGCGCGATGAGCGTTTCCGGGTCGAGACCGCCGGGATCAGGACTGTCCACTGCGGACACATACTCCGGGTCGAGCACGTCGATGTCCACGTGTACCCAGAAGCCGTCGAGACCCGAGAACGTCTCCCGCGCAGCGGAAAGTGCCTCGCCGACGCCGCCCGCCATGAGCGATTCGCTGGCGACGGCGCGAATCCCGGCCGCGCGGACGTCGCCGGATTCGCGTTCCCGTACGCCGAGCACGACCACGTTCTCGTCCCGCACGTACGGCCGCAGGCCGTCGATGTCGGCGAGATCCGGTGCGCCCCGCCCGGTCATGATCGCCAGATCCTCCCCGGCCGCCGCGCCGACGTGCGGGGAGTTCTCCAGGCTCCGGAAGTCACTGTGCCCGTCGAGGTACGCGATGCCGTACCGGCCTTCGCGCCGCAGCGCCAGCGCCGCGGCGAGCGCGATCGAGCAGTCCCCGCCCAGCACGACGGGAAAACCGCCGCCGGCGCGGACTTTCGCCAGCCGTGCGGCGAGCGCGCGGGTGTACGCGGCGATGGCGGCCGAGTTGCGGACGCCGTCACCGGGCTCCCAGGTGGACAGATATCGTCCCGGCGTCACCACTCCGGCGTCGGCGGCGCCGAGCGCGGCGACGATCCCGAGGTCCCGCAGGACCCCGGGTGTCTTGTAGCAGCCCGGTACGGCGCCGTCGGCCGGTGGGCGCAGGCCCAGGTTCGACGGCGCGTCGAGCACGACGAGATTCCCCATGGCCGCCACCCTAGCGACGGCCACCGACAATTCCCGGGTTACTGGTCGCCGCAGGTGATCTTCGGCGACGGGTCGTACTTCACGGTCCTGGTCGAGCGGCTGACCTCACGGCCGGTCGCGGCGTCCTTGAGCACGCGCGTGTCGCTGGTGGTGAACCCGGGGCCACCGCTGGACGGGTGGCAGTTCTGCTTCGGCCCTGCCCGCTCGAACGGCGGAGTCTCGTTGGTCCGGCCGCCGGGGATCGACTCGACGGTGTACCGCTTGGTGCCCCACAGTTTCACCGTGATCGAGGACGGCGTCCAGATGGTCTGGATCGCGACGCCGTTCGGGCTGTCGTTGGTGAACTTCAGGTCGATCACGCTGGACCCGTTGGGGTTCTGGAACACCGTCGCCTCGCGCCCGGCGGGATAGCGGCTGATGTAGTAGCTGTGTTCCTTGTGCCCGGCGTCCTTCATACCCGAGAAGTACGACGCGTTGTACAACGTGGTCGCGAACTGGGAGATGCCGCCGCCGATCTCGCGCGCGGGAGCGCCGTTCTCGATCACGCCCGCCTCGACATACCCCTGCGGCGCCCCGCGCGGGCCGGTGTAGCCGTTGAGGCTGAAGGTCTCGCCAGGTTTCACGATGGCGCCGTTGACCTTCTCGGCGACCACGCGGATGTTGGTCCCGGAGTCCGCGGCGAAACCACCGGTGGTGAACTCGCCGATGACCTCCTTCACGCCGAGCTGGTTGGCCTGGTCGGTGGTCACCTTCGCCGGAGCGTTCTTGTACAGCGCGGCGAGCTCGCGGCCGTCTTTGCGCTTGAGGACGTCCGGCAGCGGTTTGAGGCTCGGGTCCCAGTCGATCGTGCGGCCGTCCACGGAGGGCTCGACAGCGGGTTTGCCGCCGTCGAACACGATCTCCGCGTCCTTGCCTTCCTTCTCCGTGGACTTCAGCTGCGGCCCGGCGGCCTCGACGATCTTCGCGTTGTCGACCTTCGGGTTCAGCATGCCGCCCTCGCCCGGTTCGAACGTGATCGCCGACGCGATGGCCTCCGGCTTGACCGTCGCGTCCTTGCCCTCGCCCTTGACCACGACCGGCGAGGCGACGGCCGGGGCGGCGAACGTGTCGAGCGCGGCCTGGACGCCCTGCGGCGTGGTCCGCACCGCCTTGGTGGTCACCGGCAGGTTCATCGTCTGGCCGCCCGCCCAGTGCGTGAGGATCTGCTGCGAGGCGGCGGCGACGTCGAGCTGCTGGCCCGGCTTCGGCATGACCGCGACCGGCTTCGCGCCCTCGAAGCGCACGGTGCCCTCGGCGGATTCGCGGTCGACGCGGCCGCGCAGATCCTCCAGCGCGGCACCGAGCTTGCCCTCGTCCGCGTGCGTGACGACGCCGACCTCGCGCGTACTGAACAGCGAAGCGAGCCGGGTGAACGGGTTGAGTGGCTGGTCGCCGGCCTGGTCGAGCGTGGCGGGCCAGTCCAGCCGCAGCCCGGCGATGGTCGGCGACAGCGTCGACTGGACATCACCCGCGGTCACCGCGAGCGGCCGGGTCAGCCGCGGTTCGATCGTGCCCCGCAGCTGCTGTTCGGCCTGTTTGCGGTCCAGCCCGCCGACGTCGACCCCGGCCACCGTGACGCCCCGGGGGACACTGCCCTGGCTGGCGATCAGGTCGATGGCGTAGACGACCACGAGCAGGCCGAACAGGCCGCCGACGATCCAGCCCGCCTTGCGCAGGCCAGGGCGTCGTCGCGGTGTGGTCGCCCGCGCGGCGGGCTCGATGACCTCGGTGGCCTCGGCCCGCTCCGGCGGGACAACGGGGAGAACGTCCGTCTGCTCGCCATGCGATTCCGGCCAGCGTGGTTCGTGCGGCAACTTTCCACCCTCCAGCCCGGCGCCGGGGTTGCGCCGCTGACGCGATCACGATAACGGGCCTTCGGACAAGCCTGACGACTCGCCCGTACGGGGGACAAAACGGTCACACTTAAGGGTGGATGGATCACCGCGGGTCAGGTTCGGGAGTATGCCCCAGCCGGGCGAGAAAGTCGAAATCGCAGCCCTTGTCCGCCTGCGTGACGTGCTGAGCGTAGAGCGCCCCGTAGCCGCGTTCATAACTCGGTTCCGGCGTTGTCCACGCAGCTCGACGCCGATCCAGTTCGGCGTCGTCGACCTCCAGCCGCAGCGTCCTGGCCGGCACGTCAAGAGTGATCCGGTCGCCGTCGCGGACCAGCGCGAGCGGGCCGCCCGCGGCCGATTCGGGCGCGACGTGCAATACGCACGCTCCGTAACTGGTGCCACTCATTCGTGCATCGGAAATCCGGACCATGTCGCGTACGCCGCCGGCCAGCAGCCGGTCGGGGATCGGGAGCATCCCGTACTCGGGCATCCCCGGCCCGCCGAGCGGTCCGGAACCCCGCAGCACCAGGACCGAATCCGCGGTGACGTCCAGTCCCGGGTCGTTGATCCGCCGCTTGAGGTCGGCGTAGTCCTCGAAGACGACAGCGGATCCGGTGTGGGTGAGCAGGTGGGCCTCGGCGGCGATGTGCTTGATCACCGCGCCGGACGGCGCCAGGTTGCCGCGCAGGACCGCGACGCCGCCTTCGGGAGCGATCGGGTTGTCGCGCGGCCGGATGACGTCGTCGTTGTGCACCCGCGCGGTCGCCAGCGTCTCGCCGAGCGTGCGGCCGGTGACGGTCACGCGGTCGAGATGCAGCAGGTCGGTCAGCCGCGACAGCAGCGCGGGCAGCCCGCCCGCGTAGTAGAAGTCCTCCATCAGCCACGCGCCACCGGGCCGGATGTTCGCCAGTACCGGCGTCCGCCGCGCGATCACGTCGAAATCGTTCAGGCTCAACGGGATCCGGCTCCGGCCCGCCATCGCGATCAGGTGAATCACGGCGTTGGTCGACCCGCCCAGCGCGAGCACGGTGGTGACGGCGTCGGCGTACGCGCGCTCGTCGAGCACGCGGCCGATCGTCAGGTCCTCCCAGACCATCTCGACGATCCGGGCGCCGCTGGCCGCGGCCATCCGGTGATGCGCGGAATCGACGGCAGGGATCGACGCCGCGCCCGGCAGCGTCAGGCCGAGCACTTCGGCGGCCGAGGTCATCGTGGACGCGGTGCCCATGGTCATGCAGTGCCCCGGCGAGCGGGCGAGACCGCGTTCGAGCTCCGACAGTTCTTCGTCGCCGATCAGCCCGGCACGCCGGTCGTCCCAGTACCGCCACATGTCCGTGCCGCTGCCGAGGACCTCGTCGCGCCAGTGCCCGCGCAGCATCGGCCCGGCGGGGACGAAGATCGCCGGGAGCCCGGCGCTCGCCGCGCCCATGAGCAGTGCCGGGGTCGTCTTGTCGCAGCCGCCCATGAGCACCGCGCCGTCGATCGGGTAGGAGCGCAGGATCTCCTCGGTCTCCATGGCCAGGAGGTTGCGGTAGAGCATCGGCGTCGGTTTCTGGTACGTCTCCGACAACGTGGCGACCGGGAACTCCAGCGGGAAGCCGCCCGCCTGCCACACCCCGCGTTTGACCTGCTCGGCGCGCTCGCGCAGGTGCATGTGGCACGGGTTGATGTCGCTCCAGGTGTTGAGGACGCCGATCACCGGCTTGCCGAGGTGCTCGCCGGGGGAGTAGCCGAGCTGCCGGGCGCGGGCGCGATGGCTGAAGCCGCGCAGGTCGTCGCCGCCGAACCAGCGGTGGCTGCGCAGTTCCTCCGGAGTCTTCATGTGCGGTACGGTATCTGATATACGAAGCGTGTCGCATAACGTCGTCACAGCCTGGCTGGTTAGATTGACGGGATCTGCGAAGACCTGCCGATGCGGAGTGGCCGATGCCAGGGACGTTCAGCCTGCCCGCCTCCCGGACCGAGGTGGTCCTGGAGGAGATCCGGCGCGGCATCCTCAACCAGGAGTTCAAGCCGGGGCAGCCGCTGGTCGAGGCCGAGCTCGCGCAGCGGCTGGGCGTCTCCAAGACCCCGGTGCGCGAGGCGCTGAAGGTCCTGTCGAACTCCGGGCTCGTCACGTTCAGCCCGTACAAGGGCGCGTCGGTGAGCATTGTCGACGCGGAACTCGCGCGGTCGGTCTACGACGTCCGCACGGTGCTCGAACCCGAGGCGGTGCGCCGCGCCGTCGAGCGGCGTGAACCGGCGCTGTTCGAGGACGCGGCCGAGGCGCTCAAGGAGGCGTCGGCGGCGATCGCGGACAAGGACCACGCCGCGCTGAGCCTGCTCAATCGGCGGTTCCACCGCGCGCTCTACCAGGGGTGCGGCAATCCGCTGATGGTGTCGATCCTCGACGACCTGCGGGACAGGGCGGCGCTGATCAGCGTCATCGGCTGGGAGGCGAATCCCAGCTGGCGCAAGGAATGGACCGAGCACAAGGCGGTGCTCGCCGCGGCGCGGAAGGGCGACGCCGACGGCGCGGCCGACCTGTTGCGCAAGCACGTCGGCGGGTTCCTCGACCGGGTGCTGAAGACGCTGGACGAGTGAAATGCGGCTGCTCCTGATCTCCGACACCCACCTGCCCGCGCGGGCGCGTGAGCTGCCGGACCAGGTGTGGCGGGAGGTCGACGCCGCCGACGTCGTCGTGCACGCGGGGGACTGGGTCGACGTCGCGACGCTCGACGCGCTCGAAGCCCGCAGCAAGCGGTTGATCGCGGTGTACGGCAACAACGACGGTCCCGCGCTGCGCTCGCGGCTGCCGGAGGTCGCGCGCGTGGAGCTGGACGGCGTCCGGCTCGCCGTCATCCACGAGACCGGGTCGGCGAAGGGCCGCGAGGCGCGGTGCGACGCGCTGTTCCCCGATACCGACGTGCTGGTGTTCGGGCACAGCCACATTCCCTGGGATTCGGTGACCCCGGCGGGTTTGCGGCTGCTCAATCCCGGCTCGCCGACGGATCGCCGCCGCCAGCCGTATTGCACGTACCAAACGGTGCGGATTACGCGGGGCCGGTTGGCTGATGTCGCCTTGCACGAACTGCCGCGGCGGACCTGACGGGGTAGACAGGAGACATGGATCCGGCACGGGCTCTGCGGGACATCGCGTTCCACCTCGAACGCGCGGGCGAACCGACCTATCGGGTACGCGCGTTCCGGCAGGCCGCGGCGGTGGTCGACAAACAGGACCCGGAGGCGCTGGCCACGCGGGCGCGGGCGGGCACGCTGACGGCGTTGCGCGGGATCGGCAAGGCGACCGCGGGGGTCATCGAGGACGTACTGGCCGGCCGGGAACCGGCCTACCACGCGAAACTCACCGAACCCCAGCTGCCGGACGGCGGTCCGTTGCGCGCCGCGTTGCGCGGGGACTGCCATACGCATTCCGACTGGTCCGACGGTGGCAGCCCGATCGGGGAGATGGCCGCGGCGGGCCGCGCGCTCGGCCACGAGTGGATGGTCCTGACCGACCATTCGCCGCGGCTGACCGTCGCCAACGGCCTTTCCCCGGAACGGCTGCTGCGGCAGATGGACGTGGTCGCCGAGGCCAGCGAGGTGCTCGCGCCGTTCCGGCTGCTGCACGGGATCGAGGTCGACATCCTCGACGACGGCGCGCTTGACCAGCGGGAGGATCTGCTGGCGCGGCTGGACTTCGTCGTCGCGAGCGTGCATTCGAAACTCCGGATGCCCGCGAAGGAAATGACGCCGCGGATGCTCGCCGCGATCGAGAACCCGCACGTCCGGGTGCTCGGGCACTGCACGGGGCGGCTGCGCTCGCGACGCCCCGAATCGGAGTTCGACGCCGAAGCCGTGTTCGCCGCCTGCCGGGAGAACGGGGTCGCGGTGGAGATCAACTCCCGCCCGGAACGGCTCGACCCGCCGATGCGCCTGCTGCGCCTGGCCGCCGACCTGGGCTGCGACTTCGCCATCGACAGCGACGCGCACGCGCCGGGGCAGCTCGACTGGCAGGTCTACGGCTGCGAACGCGCGATGCGGGCGGGGATCGGCCCGGACCGGGTGATCAACACCCGCACCGCCGACGCCCTGCTCGCCGACGCCTGAGACCACCCCGGCGTCTGGTGTCCACAGTGGACATAATGCTTCCCGGGTCCACGCTGCCCCGCCGAAGACACACCCCACCCACCCTGGGGGACGACCCCGCAACAATCCTATCGCCGCACCCCGACAGAATCCGGCCGCGGCGGAGCCGTGAAGGACTCCTTACCGGCGTTGAGTGCCGGTAAGGAGTCCTTCACGGCATGGCGGCGGAGCGAGTGGGCCGGTCGAGGTGTCTCGAACGGGCCGTTCGCGACGTCCGGGAATGGTTCGCGTCCTGAACGATGCGTACGAGACGTTGAGCGTTCCCAATGGAGCGTTCGGGACGTGGCGGCCCACCACGACGGGCGCCTTCACCGCGGTAGCTGAGCCGAGGGACGCCCTTGGTGCGCTGGACGAACCGAGGGACGCCCCCGGTGCATCGCCGCCCCGCGAACGAAAAAGACCACGCCACGGCGCGACCCGCGCTGAAGGACGCCTTCAGTGCATCCACTGCACCAAAGGCGTCCTTCAGCACGCCCAACGCACTGAAAGCGTCCCTCGGCACGCACCCAGAGGATCAGGCGACCTTGATGTCGATGACCGGGTGTTGCGCCGGGTCGAGCCAGCGCATCACGGCGTCCAGGTCGTTACCGGGGATGGACACGCAGCCCGCGGTCGGCCTGCCGGACGAGACGTGCAGGAAGAACGCCGAACCGTTGCCGGGCACGGCGGGGTTCCGGTTGTAGTCGATCACCGTCGCGTGGTTGTACACCGGGCCCGCCTTGCCGAGGTCCTCGCCGGCGGCCTCGTTGAACGGGCAGGTGCCCGGCGCGCACTGGTAATAGGTGTTGTAGTACGGCGATTTGACGTCCGAGACCCACCAGTCCGAGGTGGTGACCTGCCGGTACGGGAGCCGGGTGCCGTTGTTCGGCTGGATGCCGAACGCCTCGGTCAGTGTCCACACGCCGGCCGGGGTGTGCGAGGTCGATTCGCTCGCCTGTCCGATGCCGTCGGTGCCGACGTTCGCCGTCACCGGGCCGAGCACGCGCACCCATCGCCCGTCCACGCGCTGCCACGCGGAGAGTTTCGCGGTGGTGGCGCTCGGGGAGGCACCGACGACGGTGACCACCTGGTCGGCGGTGCCATACGAGGAGGACAGGGGAGTGGTGTCCGCTGCGGCCTCGCCCGGTACGACGGCGGCGGCGAAGGTGGTCACGCCGAGCACCGCGAGGGCGAGGGGCAGCAGGAATCTTTTGGCCATACCGCGATCCTAGGGTGCGAAACCCTTGCCGCGCAGCATTTCGACGTCGCGGGGGAAGCCGAGGCCGCGGGTCAGCGGATCTCGTACGGGTCCCCGTAGACCTTCCAGCTCAGCGGGGTGTGCAGGTCGAGGTTGTCCTCGTTGAGGAACTTCAGCTGCTCGGTGTCCACACGGGAGGTGTCGGCGTGCGCCTCCTCCTTCTTCATGACCACCTTTCGAGCCTCGAGGAACGCCTTGAGATATGTTTTCTCGTCACCGCCCTGGGACGGCGGCTTCGCCTTCGCCAGTGCGGCCGCGCGGATTCCGCCGAAACTGTCGGTGCTGTCTCCCGGGCCGTGCATCACGATGGCGTCGTAATAGGCGAACTGGCCGAGCGCGCCGAGCTTGTCGGACTTCCCCTGGTTCACCGCGGGATCGAAATAGACCCGGTCGCGTTCGTTGTTCTGCGCGGTCTGGAATTCCGAGGTTGCCGCGGCCTGTTTCCACGCGCTTTCGAACGGTGCGCCGAGACCGTCGTGGGACGGCGTGCCGTTGACCTTCCGTAGCGCGGGCAGGAACTTCGCGAGCGGGTTGTCCGGCTTCGCCTTCGTGTAGGCCTCGACGAGGTCGAGCATGTCGCCGGTGCCGGAACAGAAACCGACGATCCCGGCGGTGTAACCCCGGCCGTCGCCGATGTCCTCGATGTACTTGTACTGCGCTTTCCAATCCAGTGAAGAGTTTTCCGCGCTGGACACCAGCTTCATCGCGATTTCTTTCTTCTCCGGGCTGGCCAGGTCGCCGCCGGAGGCGAACGGCGACGCGCTCGGCGCGGCGGCGGAAATGGGGGACGGCGCCGCGAAGGCGGCGTTCGGCAACGCCGGGGTGGCGATCGCGACAGCGAGGATCGAGGCCATTCCGAGCGCGCGGACGAAAACCGGCCGCATCGTTTTGCTCATGACGTGGATACCCTTCCACACAATTGCCGTGGTCTTTCACGGCAATTTCCGACATGGCGTCCGGTGCGCCGTTCCCCGGACGACCTCGCGGTCACCGAAAAACGGTGCGCCGGTGTAACTGCGGCGTGGCGTCACGATAACGAGGTGCCTGGCCACAACACAAGGGGTATGTGGGTTTTTTACATACGTGAACAGGAAGGCGGCGAAACTACGCCGTTCCGGTGTCGCGCGCGCCCGCGAACAGGCGGATCACGTCGGGCAGGACCGACACCGGGATCGTCGGGTCGATCGCGCGTTGCACGCCCAGTCCGATGCCGAGGCTGAGCAACGCGGTCGCCGCGTCGTCGGCGGACATCGGCAGCGTGATGCCCAGCCGTTCGGCGAAACCGGTGAGCAGTCCGGCGATGGTGTCGCGCACGGCCTTGTCCCGCGTGGCGAGTTCGGCGCGGATCCGCGGATCGCGCCGGGCGCCGACGGCGAACTCGACCTCCAGCGACGTCCACGCCTCGTCGCCGATGCTGCGTTCGGCCCAGGCCTGGAATCCGGCGAGCAGATCTTCCAGGCCTTCGGCGTCCACCAGTGCCTGCGCGACCATCTCCACCTGTTCGTCGTGGATCCGGTCGAGTACGGCGAGGCAGAGCTCGTCCTTGTTCCGGAAGTTGGAGTAGACCGCGCCCTTCGAATATCCCGCCTCGTCGGCGACCTTCTCCAGTGAGGTCATCGCGTAGCCGTCACGCAGGAACAACTCCTTCGCGGTGGCGAGGAGTTGCTCGCGGGTGCGCGCTTGGCTTTCGGCTCGGGTCAGTCGTGGCACGGGTGTCACTGTAGTGAACCGTCACCCGGCGTAGTTCATCTACCGCCGGTATTGAGATACTGCTAGTATCCGAAACCATGCAACGCCACTTCGAAGTCCTCGTCATCGGTGCCGGGGCATCCGGGCTCGGCGCCGCCGTCCGTCTCGGCCAGGCCGGGATCGACGACTACGCGGTGCTGGAGAAAGCCGCGGAGCTCGGCGGAACCTGGCGCGACAACACTTACCCGGGCTGCGCCTGCGACGTCCCGTCCGCGCTGTACTCCTACTCGTTCGCGCCCAATCCCGAATGGACCCGCGCGTTCGCCAAGCAGCCGGAGATCCGCGCGTACCTGCGGGGGACCGCGGCGCGGTTCGGCGTCACGGAGCGCATCCGGTATGACACCGAGGTGACGCGCGCGCAGTGGAACGAGCGCGACGCTCACTGGGAGCTGGAGACGACGCAGGGCCCGTACACCGCGCGTGTGATCGTCGCGGGCACCGGGCCGTGGCACGAGCCGCTCATCCCGGACTTGCCGGGGCTCGACGGCTTTTCCGGCGAGACCTTCCACTCCGCGCGCTGGAACCATGACTACGACCTCACGGGCAAGCGGGTCGCGGTGGTCGGCTCGGGCGCGTCGGCCGTGCAGTTCATCCCCGAGATCGCGGACAAGGTGTCGCGGCTGCACCTGTTCCAGCGCACCGCGCAGTGGGTGCTGCCGAAGCCGGACCACTACGTCCCCGGCGTCGAACGCCTGCTGCTGCGCCGTTTCCCCGCGCTCCAGCGCGCGCTGCGCTCGGCGGAGTACGCCGCGATGGAAGGGCTCGGCATCGGCTTCCGGCATCCGTGGCTGCTGCGCCTGATCCAGCGGATCGGCCTCGCACACCTGCGGATGACCGTGCGGGATCCCGTGCTGCGCAAGGCGTTGACGCCCGACTACACGCTGGGCTGTAAGCGCTTGCTGATGTCGAACACCTACTACCGCGCGCTCACGAAGTCCACTGTGGACGTCCATCCCACGGCGGTGCGGGAGATCGACGGGAACCGGGTGCTCGGTGCCGACGGATCCGTCGCCGAGGTCGACGCGATCATCTTCGGTACCGGGTTCCACATCCTCGACATGCCGGTCTCGGCGCGCGTGTTCGACGCCGAGGGCCGCAGCCTCGACGATCACTGGCAGGGCAGCCCGCAGGCGTATCTCGGTACCACCGTCGCCGGGTTCCCCAACCTCTACCTGCTGCTCGGCCCGAGCCTCGGCACCGGGCACTCGTCGGCGTTCATGATCCTCGAAGCCCAGCTGCGGCACACGATCGAGGCGATCACGCGGACGCTGCGCGGCGGCTGGTCCAGCGTGCGGGTGCGGCCGGAGGCGCAGGAGGCGTTCAACGCCGAGGTGCAGGCGGCGCTGCCGGGCACGGTCTACCAGGCGGGCGGCTGTTCGAGCTACTACACCGATGTCAACGGGCGCAACAGTTTCAGCTGGCCGTTCTCCACCGGCCGGCTGCGGGCCCAGGTCGGCGCCTTCACCGAAGCCGACTACCTGGTTTCCCGGCCCAGCAACGAAAGGACGTCCGATGCGACCGCTGTTCGGTAGCCGCTATCCCGGGATTCCGCTGGACGGCGCGGTCGTCGCGATCACCGGGGCGGGGCGCGGGATCGGCCGCGCCACCGCGGAGGCGTTCGCCGCGCGTGGGGCCACCATCTGCCTCGGCGATCTGGACACGGCTGTCGCGGAGAAGGCGGCGAAGGAGATCGGCGGCACGGCACGGGCCTATCCGCTCGACGTCACGGTTCGCGCGTCCTTCGCCGCGTTCACCGACGCTGTGATCGAGGAGTTCGGCCGGATCGACGTGCTGGTCAACAACGCCGGCGTCATGCCGCTCGGCGACTTCGTCGAGGAGCAGGACGCGCTGAGCCGCACCACGCTGGACGTCAACGTCTGGGGCCTGATCCACGGGATGCGGCTGGTGCTGCCGGGGATGATCGCGGCGGGACGTGGCCACGTCGTCAACATCGCTTCCATGGCGGGGAAAATCCCGATCCCGGGGATGGCGGTGTACAACGCGAGCAAGTTCGCCGCGGTCGGCCTGACCGCCGCGGTGCGCCGGGAATACGCGGCCACGGGCGTGAGCGTCAGCGCGGTGCTGCCCAGCGCCGTCCGCACGGGACTTGCCTCGGGCGTTCCGCTCGGCGGTGGCCTCCCCACGGTCGACCCGGAGGACATCGCCCGCGCCGTGGTGGACAGCTGCCGGACGCGGCGTGCGGAAATCCCCGTGCCGCGCTACGTCGGCGGCTGGGACCTGCTCGCCGCGCTCACCCCGGAACGCGTGATGTCCTTCGTGCGCTCGCTCATCGGCGACAACCGCGCCCTGACGTCGCTGGACCCCGAAGCCCGTGCCGGCTACACCCGGCGCGTCGCCGATCAGGTCACCCGCCGTACGTCCTGAGCTGAAGGGGACTTTCGCCCCGGCCGGTGCGAGGTGAAACCCCGACAGCGCGACACCCAGCGATGTCCCAATGGGTGGGGGGGAGG
>NZ_JBHYIK010000065.1:44996-55863 GCF_042739735.1 Amycolatopsis sp. NPDC059027
GCCGCACCCCCCGCGGGCGAGCCCTAACTGGACCCCCGGCTTCTCTCCGAGTCTCCGGGGCCTCTCCGCGCGGGGGTTCGTGCTCACTGCCCCCTTCAGCTCATCCCGATGCTATGTCCATTGTGGACTCTGGATGGGCGACCTTAAAGGAATGGTAAAGTGGGTCGCGATGACCGTGACCCGTGCCGCCGCGCCACGGCATCGATCCATCCTGCTCCTGCTGGTCGTGGCCTTCTTCCTCTTCGCGGACGCCACTCCCGAACTGCCCGGTGGCCCCGGTGGCCTGACGGCGAAGGCGGCCGTCGTCGCCCAGCAGACGGTGCCGCATCACGTTGCGGCCCATCCGATCCCGCCGGTCGACGTGCCGCGGGCGGCGACGGCAGGGGCGGCCCGTCCCGGCTTCGGCGAGGTCCTCGCCCAGCACACTCCCGTCGTGGTCCGGCGTCCCGCGCACGCCGCCGAAGCACGCGCTCCTCCCACGGCCTAGTACGCGTCTTCATTCCGTACTCAGCCGTACTCGGAGGTTTTCCCATGAGCGACGCTTGCGAGCGAATCATGGATATCATGCGCCGAAAAGGATTCAACACTGTCTCGCGGAGCGAGGCGATCGCATGAGTTCCGGTCATGCCCTGCTGGCCGTGGGCGGCGCGTTCCTCGCCGCCGGAGTGCTCGCGAGAGCCGGCGCCCGCATCGGGCTGCCCACCATCCCCCTGTTCATGCTGGCCGGCATCCTGCTCGGCCCGCACACCCCCGGACTGTCCCTTGTGGACGACCCGGGCGAGCTGGCCGTGCTGTCCGGGCTCGGCCTCGTCTTCCTGCTGTTCTACCTCGGCCTCGAATTCTCCCTCGACGACCTGGCGAAAGGCGGCCGGAAGCTCGTCGGTGCCGGGCTCGGCTATCTCGCGCTCAACATCGGCGGCGGGCTCGCCTTCGGCTTCGCGCTCGGCTGGGGCACGCGCGAGGCGCTCGTGATCGCCGGTGTGGTCGGGATCTCGTCGTCGGCGATCGTCACCAAGCTGCTGCTCGAAACCCGCCGGATGGACAACCCCGAGTCCCGGCTGATCATGGGTGTCATCGTGATCGAGGACCTGTTCCTCGCGCTGTACCTCGCGATCCTCCAGCCGGTGCTCAACGGCGCCGAGGGTTTCGGCCCGGCGCTGCTCGACTTCGCGAAGGCGTTCGGGTTCCTGCTCGTGCTGGCCGCGCTCGCGCGCTGGGGCGGACGGATCGTGTCGCGGTTCTTCGGCTCCGCCGACGACGAACTGCTCACGGTGTGCTTCGTCGGCGTCGCCGTGCTGGGGGCCGCGGTCGCCGACGAGGTCGGGGTGTCCGACGCCATCGGCGCGTTCATGGTCGGCGTGATGCTCGCCGGGTCGAAGGTCGCCCCCCGTGTCCACAGGCTCGTGCTGCCGTTGCGAGACGCCTTCGGGGCGCTGTTCTTCTTCATCTTCGGGCTCAGCATCGACCCCGGCGAGGTCGGCACGGTGGTCGTCCCGGTGCTGCTCGCCGTGGCGCTGACCATCGTGCTCAACCTGGCGGCGGGCGCGTTCGCCGCACGGCTGCACTCGTTCGACCGGGAGGCCGCGGTCACCATCGCGCTCACCGTGCTCACCCGCGGTGAGTTCTCGCTGGTGCTGGCCGCCCTCGCGACGTCGGCGGGGCTCGACGCGCGGATCGCGCCGTTCGTCGCCGGGTACGTGTTGTTGCTGGCTGTGATCGGGCCACTCGCTGTCACCCGATCGGCGCGGCTCAGCTGGTTGCTACCGGCGGGTACAGTGCGGTCCGGATGACGAGGAGACCCAGGTGAGCGAACGGTTCGGCGGCTACCAGAACGAGATCTACCTGCAGGGACTCGGCGGCACGTACCCGCCGTGCTCGACCGACGCCACGAAGCTGGAGGCCTCGGCACAGCAGCTCCTCGGGGCCGGGCCGTTCTCCTACGTGGCGGGCGCGGCCGGTTCGGGTGCGACGGCTCGCGCCAACCGCGAGGCGTTCGACCGCTGGCGCCTGGTGCCGCGGATGCTCACCGGCGCGACCGACCGGGACCTGTCGACCACCCTGTTCGGTGAGCAGCTGGCGGCGCCGGTGCTGGTCGCCCCGGTCGGCGTCCAGTCGATCGTGCACGCCGAGGCCGAATCGGCCAGCGCCCGCGCGGCGGCGTCGGTCGGCCTGCCGTACATCCTCTCGACGGCGTCGTCGACCAGCATCGAGGACGTCGCGGCGGCCAATGGCGAGGGGCAGCGCTGGTTCCAGCTGTACTGGCCGGCCGACTCGGACGTCTGCGCGAGCATCCTCGCGCGGGCGAAGCGGGCCGGGTTCAGCACGCTCGTCGTGACGCTCGACACGTGGACGCTGGCCTGGCGGCCCGGCGACCTCGACCAGGCTTACCTGCCGTTCCTGCACGGCGAGGGGCTCGCGATCCCGTTCTCCGACCCGGTGTTCCGCGGCATGCTGGAGAAGACGCCGGAGGAGGACACGCCCACGGCGGTGCTGCGGTGGATCGGGATGGTCACCGGCACCGACCGCACCTGGGACCGGCTGCCGTTCCTGCGTGAGCACTGGGACGGCCCGATCGTCCTCAAAGGAATCCAGCACGTCGGCGACGCGCGCCGCGCGGTGGAGGCCGGGATGGACGGCATCGTCGTGTCCAACCACGGCGGCCGCCAGGTCGACGGCGCGATCGCTTCGCTGGACGCGCTGCCCGGCATCGTCGCGGCGGTGGGCGACCGGATCGAGGTGCTGTTCGACTCGGGTATCCGCACCGGTGCCGACGTCGTGAAGGCGCTGGCCCTCGGTGCGAAGGCGGTGCTGCTCGGGCGGCCGTGGGTGTACGGGCTGGCCCATGCCGGCGAGTCCGGCGTCCGGCACGTGCTGCGGAGCCTGCTGGCCGATCTGGACCTGACGATGGGGCTGTCCGGCCACCGCACGCTCGCCGACCTCGGCCCGGATTCCCTCTCCCACGCCTGACCTTCCCGGTCGCCACCCGGCGGGGCCCATGCGTCCGCCGGGGAGCGGGACCGGGTCACCTACGGCATATTGGGACGACTCGCTCGTCACGCACGGCTATCCTTGGTCCCGGTACCAATCCGACCGAAAGCAGGCGGATACGGTCCGCAGCCGACCTGCTCGTAGATACCCTGTCCGCCGTGGCTGCCGTCGGATTGGTAACGAACGGCACAGTATGTCCACACCATCCCCCCTCGAAGCGCAGCGTGCCCGGCTGCCGGAGTTGATGCTGCGTGACGAGCATCGGCTGCGGCGGCGGCTCGACGGCGCCCGCCGCGCCCGCGACAAGCAGGCCGTCGCGGCCCAGATCGCCGCCGACATCGACGTCGCCGAGCTGCGCGTGCAGACGAGGCGCGAGAGCGTCCCCAAGATCGAGTACCCGGCGGAGCTGCCGGTCAGCAAGCTGAAGGACGAGATCGCCGACGCGATCCGTGAGCACCAGGTCGTGATCGTCGCGGGGGAGACGGGGTCGGGCAAGACCACGCAGCTGCCCAAGATCTGTCTCGAACTCGGCCGCGGCATCCGGGGCCAGATCGGGCACACGCAGCCGCGGCGGCTGGCCGCGCGCACGGTCGCGGACCGGATCGCGAGCGAGCTGAAGACCGAACTCGGCGAGGCCGTCGGCTACAAGGTCCGGTTCACCGACCATTCGGGACAGGACACGCTTGTCAAGCTGATGACCGACGGCATCCTGCTGGCGGAGATCCAGACCGACCGGATGCTGCGCCAGTACGACACGCTGATCATCGACGAGGCGCACGAGCGCAGCCTCAACATCGACTTCATCCTCGGCTATCTCAAGCAGCTGCTGCCGCGCCGCCCGGACCTCAAGGTGATCATCACCTCGGCGACAATCGATCCGGAGCGGTTCTCGAAACATTTCGGGGACGCCCCGATCGTCGAGGTCTCCGGCCGTACCTATCCGGTCGAGGTCCGGTATCGCCCGATCGTCGACCCGGACGATCCTGCCGCGGATCCGGACCGCGACCAGACGCAGGCGATCTGCGACGCGGTCGACGAACTGTCCGCCGAGGGCCCCGGCGACATCCTCGTGTTCCTCTCCGGCGAGCGCGAGATCCGCGACACCGCGGACGCGCTGAACAAACAGGATCTCCGCAACACCGAGGTCCTGCCGCTCTACGCGCGACTGTCCTCTTCGGACCAGTACCGGGTCTTCCAGCGCCATACCGGCCGCCGGATCGTGCTCGCCACGAACGTCGCCGAGACGTCGCTGACGGTGCCCGGCATCAAGTACGTCATCGATCCCGGCACCGCGCGGATCTCGCGGTACAGCCACCGCACCAAGGTCCAGCGGCTGCCGATCGAGCCGGTGTCGCAGGCGTCGGCGAACCAGCGCAAGGGCCGGTGCGGCCGGACCTCCGACGGCGTCTGCATCCGGCTGTACTCCGAGGACGACTTCGACGCGCGGCCCGAGTTCACCGATCCGGAGATCCTGCGTACCAACCTCGCGTCGGTCATCCTGCAGATGACGTCGCTGGGACTCGGGGACATCGCGGCGTTCCCGTTCGTGGAGCCGCCGGACCGGCGCCAGGTCTCCGACGGCGTCCAGCTGCTGCAGGAACTCGGCGCGTTCGAGACGGATGACGCGGCGGCGAAGGACGAGGGCAGGCGGCTCACCGAGATCGGGCGCAAGCTCGCGCAGCTGCCGGTCGACCCGCGGATGGCGCGGATGGTGCTGGAGGCCTCGCACAACGGCTGCGTCCGCGAGGTCATGATCATCGCCGCCGCACTGTCCATTCAGGACCCGAGGGAGCGACCGGCCGAAAAGCAGCAGGCGGCCGACGCCCAGCACGCGCGGTTCGCCGATCCGACGTCGGACTTCCTGGCCTACCTGAAGCTGTGGGAGTACGTCACCGATCAGCAGAAGGCCTTGTCCAGCAACCAGTTCCGCAAGCTGTGCCGCAACGAGTACCTGAACTACCTGCGGGTGCGGGAATGGCAGGACATCTTCAGCCAGCTGCGTCAGCTCGCGAAACCGCTCGGCATCACGCTGAACACGGAGCCCGCGGATCCGCAGCGCATCCACACGTCGCTGATCGCCGGGCTGCTCTCGCACATCGGGCTCAAGGATCCCGCGAAGGGTGACTATCTCGGTGCGCGGGGCGCGCGGTTCGCGGTGTTCCCCGGTTCGGCGCTGTTCAAGAAGCAGCCGCGCTGGGTGATGTCGGCGGAGCTGGTCGAGACGTCCCGGCTGTGGGGTCGGGTCAACGGCCGGATCGAGCCGGAATGGGTCGAACCGCTGGCCGGGCACGTCGTCAAGCGGAACTACTCCGAGCCGCACTGGGAACGCAAGCAGGGCGCGGTCATGGCGGTGGAGAAGGTGACGCTGTACGGCGTCCCGCTGGTGGCCGACAGGCGCGTCAACTACGGCAAGATCGATCCCGAGCTGTGCCGCGAGCTGTTCATCCGGCACGCGCTGGTCGAGGGCGACTGGCAGACCAACCACAAGTTCTTCGCCGAGAACCGGGCGCTGCTCGACGAGGTCGAGGATCTGGAGAACCGCGCTCGCCGGCGGGACATCCTCGTCGACGACGAGACGTTGTTCGAGTTCTACGACGAGCGGCTGCCCGCGGACATCGTCTCGGTGCGGCATTTCGACAGCTGGTGGAAGAAGGCGCGGCGCGAGCAGCCGGATCTGCTGAGCTTCGAAAAGGCGATGCTGATCAACGATTCCGCGGGCGGGGTGCGGGAGGCGGACTACCCGGATTCGTGGACCCAGGGCACGCACGCGTTCGCGCTGACGTATCAGTTCGAGCCGGGTTCCGACGCCGACGGCGTCACCGTCCACATTCCGCTCGCGGTGCTGAACCAGGTCACCGCGGACGGATTCGACTGGCAGGTGCCGGGCCTGCGCGAGGAGCTGGTGACCCAGCTGGTCAAGGCGTTGCCCAAGCAGCTGCGACGCAATTTCGTGCCCGCGCCGGATCACGCGAAGCTCGTGCTCTCCCGTGTCGGGCCGGCCGACGGGCCACTGCTCGACGTCGTGTCCGAGGAACTCGAGCGGCTGCGCGGGGTTTCCGTGCGGCCGGAGGACTTCCAGCTCTCGTCGGTGCCCGACCATCTGCGGATGACGTTCCGGGTGCTCGACGACCGGCGCCGGAAGGTCGCCGAGGGCAAGGACGTCGAGGAGCTGAAGCGCCGTCTTTCGGGCAAGGTGCGGGCGACGATCTCGAAGGCCGCGCCCAGCATCGAGCGTGCGGGCCTGACCTCGCCCGCGTTCGGGGAACTGCCGAAGGTGTTCGCGAGCAAGCAGCGCGGCCACGACGTGCGGGCGTACCCGGCGCTGGTCGACGAGGGTTCGTCGGTCGCGGTGCGGCTGCTCGACACGCCGGGCCAGCAGGAGAACGCGATGTGGGCGGGCACGCGGCGGATGCTGCGGCTGAGCCTGAACTCGCCGATGAAGTTCATCACCCGGAACCTGAGCAACTCCGCGAAGCTCGTGCTCAACCGGAACCCGCACGGCAGCGTCGCCGGGCTGCTGGAGGACTGCGTCGACTGCGCGGTCGACAAGCTGATGGCCGAGGCCGGGGGACCGGTGTGGGACGAGGCCGGGTTCGCGGTGCTGCTGGAGAAGGTCCGGGCAGGGCTGAACCCGGGTGTATTGGCCGTGCTCACCGAGGTCGAACGCATCCTGCGCGCGGCGAACGACGTCGAAACCGTGCTCCCCGACGCCCGCGGCCCGGCGGAATCGCTCGCCGACATCCGGGCGCAGCTGGCCGGTTTGATGTATCCGGGTTTCGTGACGGCCACTGGCCAGGACCGGCTGCCTCATCTGGTGCGTTACCTGCGGGGAATCGAGCGGCGGCTGGACAAGCTGCCGACCGACCCGACGCGGGATCTGCAGCGCACCGCCGACGTCGCGTGGATCACCCGCGAGTACGAGGACGCGCTGGCCTCGCTGCCGCCGGGCGAGTCGTCACCGGCCCTGCGTGAGGTGCGCTGGATGATCGAGGAACTCCGCGTGAGCTTCTTCGCCCAGACCCTCGGCACCGCACACCCTGTCTCGCTCAAACGCATCACCCGAGCCATCGACGACGCCCTCGCCTGATCACGCGAGTTCTCCGTCCAATCACGCGAGTTACGCGCCTGATCACGTGAGTTACGCGCCTGATCACGCGAGATCTCCGTCTGCGCACACTGGGGCCGTTCGTGATCGAGTGGCGGTCTCGCGTGATTGAGCGGCGATCTCGTGTGATTGGAGGCGGAACTCGCGTGATGGGGGACGTCACTTGGCGTCGGCGTAGGTGTCGACGGGGGCGATGTGCAGGGGGAAGCGGACAGGGCAGGCGGGGCCGAAGAGGAGGCGCGCGGCTTCGGTGACGCTGTCCACAATGGACGCGGAGATTTGGTCGGCGAGTTCGGCGGGGGTGTGCACGATGACCTCGTCGTGCTGGAAGAAGACGAGGTGCGCGGGAGCGGGAAGGCGCTGGCGCAGGGTGGCCAGCATGATGGCGGTCATGTCGGCGGCGCTGGCCTGCACGACGAAGTTGCGGGTGAACCGGCCCCAGCCGCGGGAGGCCCGGCGCGCCTTGGTCTCCGCCGCCTCGTCCTCCGCGAGGCTGCCGGTCAGTGCCCGCCAGGCGGCCGACGGCGCCGGGGACGTCCGGCCCAGCCGCGAGCGAACGCGTTCGCCGCGTTCGCCTGCCTGCGCCGCATGCTCCACATAGGACACCGCGTCCGGGAAACGCTGACGCAGCAAGCCGAGCAGCGGACCCGCCTCGCCGGACGTGCCCCCGTACATCGCCGAGAGCATCGCGATCTTCGCCCTGTCCCGATCGCTTCGCTCGTCGTGCGCCGGGGCGACGTAGCGGGCGCCGGAGAACAGCGCCTCGCCCAGCCGCGCGTACAGATCCGTCGCCGCCGAGACCTCGGCGAGCCGCCGGTCGCCGGACAACGCCGTCAGCACCCGGGGTTCGAGCTGGGCGGCGTCGGCCACCACGAGCTTCCAGCCCGGGTCCGCGCGGACGCAGGTGCGCAGGATCTTCGGGATCTGCAGCGCCCCGCCGCCGCGGCTGGCCCAGCGCCCCGACACGACCCCGCCGACGACGTAGTGCGGGCGGAACCGCCCGTCGGTGACCCATTCGTCGAGCCACGCCCAGCCGTTGGCGGTATGCAGCCGGGACAGCTCCTTGTACTCCAGCAGCGGCTCGACGGCGGGATGGTCGATCCCGCGCAGCAGGTACTTCCGCGCCGACGGCACCTCGATCCCGGCCCTGGCCAGCGCGCGGACGACGGTGGCAGGCGAGTCCGGGTTGACCGGGCGCCCGTCGAAGGCCGCGCTGATCCGCTCCGCCAGCTCGACCAGCCGTTTCGGCCGCTGACCCGCCGGGACACGGGCACCCAGCCGCTCGGCGAGCAGCTCCCGGTGCAGATCCGCGCGCCAGGGCAGCCCGTCCGCCGACATCTCGGCCGCCGCCAGCGCGCTCGCCGACTCCGCGGCCAGCAGCAGCCGCATCCGGTCAGGATGCTCGGTGGCGGCGATCCGGCGTTCCTGTTCGGCCAGCACCCGGCGGGCCGCGTCGAGCACCGTGACCCCGGCGGGCAGCCCCGGCCCGCGCGTCTCGAACAGCGTCGGCTGCGCCAGCTCGGCGAACGCCGGATCGTCACCCTCGGGCACCTCTTCGCCGTTCGCTCTCGCCAGCGCCGCGCGCAGGCCGCGTGACTCGCTCTCCCGGCCCTCGTAGGCCAGCAGCAGCCCCTCGGCCAGCGTCAGGTCGTGACAGCGCCGGACCCGCAGCCCGCCTCCGACCAGCACCGGGTAGAACTGCTCGGCCGAGGTGAACACCCAGCGCGGCGCGTGCTCGGCCTCCAGTCGCCGGGCGTGCGCGACCAGCGCCGCGTCGTCGAGCCCCGACCGGCTCCACGACGGCGCGTCCGGGGCGTGGACCGCGTGGCTCCCGTCCTCTTCCTGACCGGCGAACACCTGCACGGACACAGTGTGCGGGCGACCACCGACAATTCCGGCCGCGATCACCGTCCGGCACCACTCTGGTGCGGCGCGCGTCGTTGGTTTACTGTCGAGTAGCTCCCATACCGCCGGTACGGCCCCGCCGGTGTGGGTCCTCGACGCGGCAACGAAGCAGCAACGGAGGTACCCGGATGAAGTACCCGGCCAACGTGGCCGAGTTCGCCACCTCGGTGACGGGCAAGGTCGCCGAGACGGTGCGCAGCGTGGACGTCATGCGCCGTGCGGGCCTGGTCCCCTTCCCCCGGCTCGACGAGGGCCTGCGATCGCTCATCGCGATCAACAAGTACGGCCCCTTCGCCGGTGCCAATCACATCTCCGCGCGGCGGAACCCGTCCGCGGTCGGCATCGTCGACGAGCTGGGACCGCTCACCTACAAGCAGCTCGACGACCGGTCCAACGCGCTGACCAGGGCCTGGACCGAGCGTGGCCTCGGCACCGGCTCGGTGATCGCCGCGTTGTGCCGCGACCACCGCGGCCTGGTCGTCACGATGGCCGCCGTCGGCAAGCTCGGCGGGAAGCTGCTGCTGATGAACACCGGCTTCGCCAAGCCGCAGCTGACCGACGTCGCCGCGCGCGAAGGCGTCACCGCGCTGGTCTACGACCACGAGTTCACCGGGCTGCTCGACGCGATCCCGGACACGGTGGACCGCTACCTCGCGTGGGTCGACCCCGGCCAGGAGCTGGCCGACCGGTCCGTCCCGGTGCTGGACGAGCTGATCGCGAGCACCGACGACCGGCCGGTGCCGACCCCGGCCAGGCCCGGCGGTTTCGTGCTGCTGACCAGCGGGACCACCGGGACACCCAAGGGCGCGCCGCGGCCGCACACCTCGGCGCTGGCCTCCGCGCAGTTCCTCGACCGGATTCCGTTGCGCGCCAACGAAGCCACGTACATGGGCGCGCCGCTGTTCCACGGCACCGGGCTCTCGCAGTTCATCCTGTCCTCGGCGCTCGGCTCGAAGGTCGTGATGCGCCGGAAGTTCGATCCGGAGGAGGCACTGCGCGGCGTCGCCGAACACCGGTGCACCGCGCTGGTCCTGGTGCCCACGATGTTGCAGCGCATCGTGGACCTGCCCGCCGAGGTGCTGGAGAAGTACGACACCTCGTCGCTGCGCATCATCTTCGTCGCCGGGTCGGCGTTGTCGCCGGATCTCGGGAACCGGGCGAACGCGGCGTTCGGGCCGGTCGTGCACAACCTCTACGGCTCGACCGAGGTCGCGGTCGCCACGGTCGCCACGCCGGAGGACTGGGAGAAGGCGCCGGGCACCGTCGGCCGTCCCCCTGTCGGCTGCAAGGTCGCGCTGTACGACGAAAAAGGCGGCAAGATCACCGAGCCGAACGTGACCGGGCGGGTGTTCGTCGGCAGTGGGCTCAGCTTCGGCGGGTACACCGACGGGCGGCACAAGGAGATCATCGACGGGCTGCTTTCCAGCGGCGACGTCGGGCATTTCGACGAGGACGGGTTGCTGTTCATCGACGGCCGTGACGACGAGATGATCGTTTCGGGCGGCGAAAACGTGTACCCGATCGAGGTGGAGAACCTCCTCGTCGAACGGCCGGACGTGCTGGAGGCCGCGGTGATCGGCGTCGAGGACGCCGAGTTCGGGCAGCGGCTCAAGGCGTTCGTGGTGCTCAGCGAGGACTCCTCGCTGGACGTCGAAGGCGTTCGTGACTACGTGAAGGCGAATCTGGCCCGGTACAAGGTGCCGCGCGACGTCGAGTTCCTGGACGAGCTGCCGCGCAACGCGACCGGCAAGGTCCTGCGCAACAAACTCCGCTGACGAGGTAAGCGCCTTCAGGCCCACCGAACGACGTGCCGTTAAGGCCACCTTACGGGCGTCCGACGCCCGTAAGGTGGCCTTAACGGCATTAGGC